>JAOQAA010000583.1 GCA_025963815.1 Capsulimonas sp. | reverse complement strand
TAGAACGACGCAGGAGATTAACGAACTCGACGATGATGCGAGCGATTACCCAGAGATTATTGGCGACGAATCGGTCGCGCTTCCCAATCCGGTATTGGACGAAGCCACGAAGAAGGGCGGAGCGTTCCGTGCGTTAAAGCACCGGAATTTTCGGTTCTTCTGGTTTGGACAGCTGATCTCCCTCACTGGCTCCTGGATGCAAAATCTGGCGCAAGGCTGGCTGATCGTGCTGCTGGTGGACCCGGTGGCGCGCGAGATGCTGCGCCATGGCGGCGCGGCTGTGGGCGGCGCACCGGCAGCGCAGACACCGCAGGCGGAGGCGGCTGCGAACTTGTTTTCCGGGTGGGTAAACTTCGCGGGCGGCATTCCCATTCTGCTCTTAACGTTGTTTGCAGGCGTGGTGGCGGATCGCGTGGACAAGCGCAAGATGCTGCTTGCAACCCAGATAACGCTTGTGTTCACGGCGCTCGCGCTGGGCGTGCTTTGCGTGCGCGGGACGGTGGAGATCTGGCACGTCCTGTTCTTCGCGGCGCTTTCGGGAATTGCGGCGGCGTTCGATATGCCGACGCGGCAGTCGTTTATCGTGGAGATGGTGGGAAAAGAAGATCTGCCCAGCGCCGTCGCGCTGAACTCCAGCGTTTTTAATGGCGCGCGGGCCGTTGGGCCGGCGATCGCGGGGCTGCTGCTCGCCGCGCATGTCAGCATCGGCGCCGCGTTTATCGGCAACGCCATTCTGACCCTGGCGGCGATTGCGGCGCTTTTGCTGCTGCGTCTTCCGCCGCGCGTCAAAAAGGCAGGCGCGGTTTCCGTCACGCAGGTTCTTTCGAACATGCGCGAAGGGTTTCGCTATGTCCGGTCCAACCACACGATTCGCAACTTGATGCTGCTGGTAGGATCGCTTGCGACTTTCGCGCTGTCCTTCAACATTCTTATTCCGGTGTTCGTCCGTTACACTTTGCTGCCGCACGCGGGCGACGCCGAGCAAGTGAAGGCGTTTGGATACATGGAAACGATCCGGGGCGTGGGCGCGCTGCTGGGCGCGATTACAGTTGCGTTTCTCGGCGGTCCCGCCCGGCAGAAGAACATGCTGATTTGGGGTGCGCTGATGTCGACCGGGATCCTGGTGGTCTTCGCCCTGACGAAATCCATGTGGATCGCGTACCTGGCGATGGCGCTCGTGTCCTACGGCTTCGTCGTTTGTTTCGCGACGAGCAACACCCTTGTCCAGCTCACCATTCCCGATAACCTGCGCGGCCGGGTCATGAGTATCTACACACTGGTGTTTATTGGCTCGATGCCGATTGGGAGCTTCTTCGCGGGGTGGGTCGCCAACAAGATCGGCGCGCCAATGGCGATCTTCATCTGCGCCGTATTATCGCTGATCACGACGATTTGGTTGGCGTTCCGGCCGGGGGGATTGAAAGATATTGGGGTGGCGAAGGCCGCGTAATTGGCCCTCACCCCCCGGCCCCCTCTCCCAATTCTGGGAGAGGGGGAGTCAGAGTAAGAGTGAGATTTAGAGTAGGATTGTTGATCCTACAAAACAAAAATTCTGGCCCCCCTTCTCCCAGAATTGGGAGAAGGGGCTGGGGGATGAGGGCCATCCTTAATGAGCTGCGCCCGGCTTTAGCCGGAACTTCTCAATAACGCTGTGCGCGGTTTCCACGTCCTGCCATCCCAGAACGATCGTCTGCTTTTCTTCGAGCTCTTTATAGATATCGAAGAAGTGCACGATCTCTTTGAGAATGTGTGACGGAAGGTCCGACAGGTTTTCGATGTCCGAAAACCGCGGGTCGGCGGCGGCGACGGAGAGGATCTTCTCGTCCGGACCTTTTTCGTCGCGCATCATCAGCACGCCGAGCGGGCGGGCGGCGATCAGACAGCCGGGGAACGTCGGCTGGGTGGTGATGACTAAGATGTCGAGCGGGTCGCCGTCCTCGGCCAGCGTGTCGCAGATCCAGCCGTAGTCGAATGGATAGAACAAGGGCGAATAAAGAGTCCGGTCGAGCTTGAAGACATCCAAGTCGTGATCGTACTCATACTTGTTCGACGAGCCCTGAGGGATCTCGACGATCATGTTGACGATCTTGGGCGACTGGTCGCCGATCGGAATCGTAAGGTAAGACAATGCGCGCTTTCTCCCGGTTAACGTACTGCAGCAGGCTCATTGTTCAATACATGTAAGCCGCATTCTTTTTTCGCCGTCCCCGCCCAGCGCCCGGCCCGGTCATCCTCGCCGACGCCGACCGCTTTCGTGCAGGGCCAGCAGCCGATGCTGGGATAACCTAGATCGTGCATCGGGTTGTACGGAACGTCGTTCTCCAAAATATAATTCCAGAGATCCGTCTTGGACCAGTTGGCCAATGGGTTGATCTTGACCAGTTGGAATTTGCGGTCCCAGCCGACGATCGGGGTCTGCGCTCGCTCGGGTGTTTGGTCGCGGCGGATCGCCGAAATCCACGACTCAAACCCGTGCAGGGCCGACGACAGCGGCACGACTTTGCGGATATGGCAGCACCGATCGGGGTTCGTTCCGTAGATTGGCCCACCGTGCTCGGCTTCCATCTCGGGAACGCTCTGGACGGCCCCGACCAGATGGATCGGAATGCCGTATTTTTCGATCAGGCGATCGCGCGTCGCCAGCGTCTCCGGAAACTGATACCCCGTGTTCAAATTGAAGAGGTAGATATCTTTCGTGATGTCCGCGAGCATCGCGATGATGGCGCAGCCTTCGGCTCCGAACGCCGTCGCCATCGTCAGCTTGTCGCCGTACGTTTCCCATCCCCAGCGCAGAATTTCCTGCGGGGTCTTATTCTCCATCTCAGCGGAGATTTCAGGAAGCTGTTCTTCTGTCGGTTTCATGAATCTTTCAACGGCAAGGGGGCAGGCAAAGTTCCTGGCGCTCTTCTCGCAAGAAGAGCGCCAACCTGCGGAGATTATACCGCCGTTTCATGAAATTTACAGCGAGGCGAAGGAGGCGATCGTGCGCTGGATCGTCCAGAACACGGCAATGGCGGCAATGGCGAGGGAAGCGGGAATGACGACGATCTTACGATAGCTGGCGCGCTTTCGAAGCCAGCCGACACAAAGAAATGCGAGCGCGACCACGGACAACTGGCCCAGCTCCACGCCGGTGTTGAACCCGATCAGCGCGGTCAGGAAATCCTGCCGATGCAGCCCTAAATCCGTAATGGCGCCGGCGAATCCCATGCCGTGCACGAGACCGAAGCCAAATACGACGAATGGACGCCAGGGCTTCAGCTCAGTCGTGCAGACATTTTCCACGGCGACAAAGACGATGGACGCCGCGATAAGCGGCTCGACGATCGACGAAGGCAGTCGAACGACCCCGTACAAAGCCAGGCCCAGGGTGAGGGAGTGGGCGACAGTGAACGCCGTAATCTGCCACAGCAGCGGCTTCGTCTTTGTGCTCAGCAGGAACAGACCAAGCACGAATAGGATATGGTCGATTCCTTCGGGCAGAATGTGCGTAAAGCCCATTTTGACGAACCCGAAGAGTTCCTTGGTCCAGTGGTTTTGGGGCGCCGCCGCAGTAACGACCGTTTCTGTAACCGCCGCCGGCTTGGGGGTAAGGGAAGCGACAGCCGCGATCGGGGCCGATGGCTTCGGCGCTGCGGCTGCGGCTGTCGCCAGCGGCTTTGGCGTGGCGGGCTTGGCCGCTGTCGTGACCGATTTGGCTTGGCCGTTCGGGAGAACCAGCTTTGCGGAGGCTGCAAGGGCTGGATTACTCGAATTGATGACGCCTGCGGGAGTGGTCGCCAGCTTGGCGGCAGGAGCCGATTGAACCTTCCCTCCCTGCGCCGTTTTGGTGACATGCGGCGCCGAGCGTAAGGCGCCCGATACGATGGGAGCCGATAATGTTTTGGCAGGCGTCGGGACGGACTTAGCCGTCGTGTCAGGTTTGCTTGTGGGAGCGACGGTAGGAATCGGAGCGCCCGGCGTGACGGAGACGGCGGAGCTGAGCGCGCCGGGGTCTAATGGCTCGGAGATGGGCTCCTGGTAGGGAACTTCCGTGGTCACAACGACCGTGCCGAGTATTGGGGGGAATTGGACGGCAATTGTTTTGGCGTCTGGGTTTAAGTGTCCGGTGACAATGGCTGTTTCCATCAAAGGAAGACGCTGCTTGATGGGAGAGTCGCGCCATGCCTGGACGTCGGCGAGACTCGGGAACGCAATGGAATCCACCACGCCGCCAGATGCCTGAAAGTCATTGCGGAACCTTCCGGCGGCTTCAGTAAGCTGCGTTTGAAGATCCTGGGGCGGCCCATCGAGCAGGGCGTTCATGGGAGCATCGCCAATGCGGGTCGGGGTGTCGTTGAGGGCGAAGGCGAGAAGATCGAACCGGGTCTCCACGGTGAACGTGCGGTCCGATCCGATCTTGACGGTCGCCGAGGCGAAGGTCGCCGTATGGGCTGAGCAGCGTGCGCCGCTCAGCCCGATCCACAGCGCGAGGAGCGCCGGCAGAATCGCAAATCGCCGGCGCGGGGCGCGTGGAAACGGCATGTACTACTTGCCCTTTCCGTTCTGCCAGAGGGTCTGCACCGAGTCGGGAGACAGGGCGTACTTCCAGATCGTGAAGTCGCGGACGTCGCCGGCGAAGACACGCTCATGCTCCCAGGCGTCCTTCGGGAAGATGTGCACTTCGGAGACATCATCCGAGAGCTTGATGTCGTCCGAGCCGATCTTGACGCCGTTCTTGTAGAGCCGCAGCGTGGCGCCGTCATACGCCGCTGTGATCATCTGCCATGCGCCCAGGTCCAGTGGTGCGGTGCTTTCGACATCGTGATCGGCGCTCCAGAAATGGATGCCGTTCGCGAACTTGGCGATGTAGCGGCCCGTGCCGCTCTTGCCGTCGTTCTGATTGCCAAAGCCCGCGATGTTCGTGCGATTCTCCGGCTGCTTATCCGTTTTGACGAACAAGTTCATCGTCCACGGCGCCGAGCCCTGGATCGGCAGGTCGGCCGGCTTGAATTCCTGTGTCGCGCCGGCCGTCAGCGCCGGGCTGGTGAAGGCGATCCCTCCGGGCTTCAGGGGCAATGCCTGGTCCGTGACGGCGTTGCCCGAGGGGGAAGTGTCGCGCACTCCGCTCAGCGCCAGAGATGTCGCGACATCCTGTGGAAGCGGGGCGGTGAGCGTCAGCTCCACGCCATCAGAGGTCGGGTTCAGCTTCGCCGACTGCACCTGAACGGCGCCCGTCAGCTTGTAGTGATTTACGTCTTCCGCCGATTCTTTGGTCACGATTTCGGAGAACCGAATGTTTGCTTTGGCGAGACCCTGCAATGCTTCCGAGGAAACCACGGTGGGCGGCGTCGTGTCCTGAATGTCCAGGCGCGCGACCGTTGTTGGCCCAACAGCTCCATCGGGCTGCACTTCGGCGGCCGTCAGCGTGACGGCCTTGTTTAAGGTGAGCGGCCCGGAGTATACCGGAGAGTTCAGAGACGGCTTGGAGCCGTCGAGTGTATAGCGCAGTCCCTTGTCGTTCCAGTAGAAGGGGGGAGCGATCGAAACCTGCATAGCGTCGTGGAACGATCCGCTACTAGGCGAAATCTCCGGGCTGTCGGTCGACTGGTGGTCGGCGAGCGTGTCGTAGAGCGGCTGCGCGGGGCGCACGGCGTCGCCGGCGTTGCGCGCCGCTGTGACGGCGAACACACGGATGCGCGCATCGTCCGGCAGCGTAATCGTCTTCGCGCCATTCGCTACCGGGAAGCTGTACTTGAACAGATAGCTGTACTGATAGAGGTCGTTGGCGCCCTTAGCGCTGTGCCGATGCGAGCTGTACCAGGCGACCTCGCTTGTCTTGACATAACCCGGCGTCAGGCCGACATATGGGTTGTTCCAGCCGTAAGTCAGTTCCGGCACAACGCCGCCCCATTGGCGGTTATCCCACTGGCCGACATATCCGGTCCACTCGCCGACGGTTGTCGGGATGGACTGGCCGCCGACAACGAAGTTCGCAGAGGCGTCCTGGGTCGCAGATGCGAGAACATAGACGTGGTCGGAGCCGGCAGGGATATCGATGGTCTGACCATGAGCGACCAGCGCGTTCTTCGCGCCGGCTCCCGTCGGTCCAAGCTGGAATGTGACACCGCCGTTGTCGATCGTCTTCGGCAGCTGTTCGCCCGGATAGGATCGCCCTTCCTGGTCAAATGCGCCGTCAGGGGAACCGCTATTGAAGCTCACGGCGTCGAGATCGTAAGTCAGCGGCAGCGGTTTGGAGACGACTGGGTCGACTTTGGCCGCCGGAGCCGCCAGGGTCACGGCGAAGGCGCGCAGCCCATAGCCCTTGACGGTGGTCGTGAGCTTGCCGTTCGTGATTGTCGCCGCGCCGAGCGGCGCTTCCTGCCCGTTCACTTCACGGGCGGAAAGGATGCGGCCCGCGTATTGGATCTGAACGTTTTTCGCTTCCTTACCTTCCAATTCACGCAGGCGGACGATGATTTCGTTCGAGTCTTCGGCCTTCTTGACCGCCTCGATCTGCACTTGATGTGTGTTCAGACTGACGAGCGAGAAGGTTTTTCCGAGCGCGCCGGCATGAGGCGCAGCTTCGAATGCGATCAGCGGCTGGTTGAGCCGCTTGGCGCGCCACGGCACGTCGCCGCTGCGCCAGTCGCCGGCGTGGGGCGCCACGGCGTACAGAATATCGTGCTTGCCGATGTCCTGCGTCGCTTGATCCTGATAACCGCCGCGAACGCCGGGCGTGTATATCATGGTGAGCTGTACGGTGTTGTCATTCGGCTTGTCCGAAGCAAACTTACTGTCATTGAGGATCGCGACGCCGTAACGGCCATCCGTCCCCGTCAGGTCGAACCATTGATGCTGCGGCACTTCATACTTTTTCGGGTCATTGTTGCCGCGCTGGATCGTTCCCACTTGAAGGTCGTATGTCGCTTTGGGATTGCCGCTGCTCATCGGGAAGGACGCCTTCAAAGCGACTTCCTGCGTGCGCCAGTCGATCTTGTTGGCGACTTCAATCCGGTCGCCTGCGCCGCCGCTCGCCAGGCGGATCTGCTGGACGAACTTGGAGCCACGAGATTCGCGCTCGACTTCCAGAGTGACTCGGACGGGACCCGACTCGACGATACGGATCTTCGCGGGCCCGTCGACAGAGCCGCGCGGCGCCGCCTTCGCGTCATCCCAGTCCATGTTCCAGGCGGGGAACTGCGAGGGGTTGTGGTACTGAAAGGCGAGACGGATGGGCGACTTCAGGGCTTCGCGGCTGTTCTTCTTGTCGTAGATGGACGAGATGTCCCCGGCGTCGTTCAGCGTAACTTTGTACTGCTCATTTTCCAGCGTGTGGTCGATTGCGCGCAGCATACTATGCGCCTTGGGAGTTCCTGACGGACGCGCATCATACACGGTGTATCCGGTTGACGGCGCCTTGGCCAGAAAAATGATTTTGAGAGCGGTTCCTTCATTGCCGACGACTTGCGTCGGAACAGGCTGTCCGTCCGGGCCGTAGACCTGCACGCCGGGAACGCCTGTGTCCACCGTTGCCTCGACGACGTCCTCACGGCCAATGGACAATGGATTGTAGACGACGAGAGGGACGCCTTGCACGCGCGTATCTAATCCGGCAGAGACCGCGCCTACGGAATCCTTGGTGACGGCGGCGAACTGGTTGAGCGCCAGCAGCTCATCGTTCCAGCAGTATTCATAAGCCTTGGGAAGACTTGTGCCGGGAAGCATGTCGTGCATTTGCGATCCG
>JAOQAA010000575.1 GCA_025963815.1 Capsulimonas sp. | reverse complement strand
GGCGGCGATTTTGATCGCGGTGCGCAGCGGCTATCAAGCGGCGATGATGGCGCCGACCGAGATTTTGGCCGAGCAGCATTATCTGGGCATCCGGCGCATTATGGAGTCGATGGGCGTGACGGTGACGCTTTTGTCCGGCAGCCTGCCGGCTAAGGAAAAGCGCGTGGCTCTGGCGGCGGCGGCGAGTGGTGAGGCGAACATCGTCGTTGGTACCCATGCGCTGATCCAGGACACGGTCGCGTTCCACAAGCTGGGCCTTGCCGTTGTCGATGAACAGCACCGATTTGGCGTACTTCAGCGCGCCGCCCTCAAGAGCAAGGGAACCTCGCCGGACATCTTGGTCATGACGGCGACGCCGATTCCACGGACCTTGACCTTGACGGTCTACGGCGATCTGGATGTCAGCATCATCGATCAATTGCCGCCGGGACGCAAGCCGATCAAGACGCACTGGAAGCGAGGCGCGGAGCGGCCGCAAGTCTACGAAAGCCTGCGCGCGCTGCTCGCCGAAGGGCGTCAGGCTTACGTCATTTGCAGCCTGATCGAAGAGAACGAGAAGCTTCAGGCGCGGGCCGCGACGGAGCTGGCGAGCCACTTGCAACTGCAGGTCTTTCAGGAGTACAAAGTCGGATTGCTGCATGGCCAGATGAAGCCTTCGGAAAAAGAAGAAACGATGACGCGGTTCCGGGACCGCGAGCTGAACATCCTGGTGTCGACGACCGTGATCGAAGTCGGCGTCGATGTCCCGAACGCTTCGGTCATTATCATCGAGGATGCCGAGCGGTTTGGGATGGCGCAGCTTCACCAATTGCGCGGACGGGTAGGGCGCGGCTCCACGCAGTCGTACTGTCTGATGATCGGCGATCCCAAGAGTGAGGATGGCGCCGCCCGCCTCGCGACGATGGCGCGTACGACGGACGGCTTCTTGATCGCCGAGGAAGACTTAAAACTGCGCGGTCCGGGTGATTTTTACGGCACGCGTCAGTCCGGCGTCGAAACCCTGCCGTTCCTGGACGTACTGCGCGATGTGTCGATTTTGAACGAGGCGCGCCATGAGGCGTTCGCTCTGCTGGATGAAGACCCACTGATGGAGCGCCCTGAGTACAAGGAATTGAAAGCGCGCGTCCGGCGTCAATATCAGCGTGTGATGAAGATGGCGTCGAGCTAAAAACGCGCAAAATCGAAAAAGATTTGCAAAATCGTCGCATTTCGAGTATTGTAACCTGAGCAATGGCGGAGAGGCCTTGATGATCGCTGTTTATCCCGGATCGTTTGACCCCGTGACAAGCGGGCATCTTGATATTATCAGGCGCGCGGCGGCCATGTACGATGAAGTGGTCGTATTGGCGGCCGTCAATTCCAGCAAGTCTCCGATGTTTGGGATCGCCGAGCGTGTGGAGATGCTGGAGACAGCCTGCTCCGATCTAAACAATGTGAGCGTGGAGCGGCTTGAGAAGGCCCTGCTGGTCGATTTTGCCATGGCGCGCGGAGCGCAGGTGATCGTCAAGGGACTGCGCGCCGTGTCGGATTTTGAGTACGAGTTTCAGATGGCGATGCTGAACCGCCGCTTGCAGCCGGCGGTGGAGACGGTCTTTTTGATGGCGGCGGGCGAGCATTCGTTTTTATCCTCCAGTATCGTCAAAGAGATCGGGCGCTTGGGCGGGCAAATCGAAGGATTGGTCCCCGACGCCGTTCTGCCGTTTCTGAAGCAAAGTTTTGCGAACGTTTGAGACACCGTTTTGTGGATGTTGACGCGAACCCCAATCATCACCGGCGCTTGTTCGCGCTTCGGTGGGAGGAATATAGACTGTGGATGTAATCAAGCTGCTGAATGAGCTGGAGAGCCTTGTCGAAGACCGTCAGGTCATCATGGGCATCACCTGGGACTTTCATCGCGAGGACTTCCTCGACATTACCAATAAGATACGCGCTTCACTTCCGGACGAGGTCAAGCGGGCATCCCGTCTGACCGCCGAAAGCGAAAAGGTGATTGTTGGCGCCCGCATGACTGCGGAGCAGACGCTGGAAGACGCGCAGGAAGAAAGCGCGCAGATCACCAAGGAAGCGCGCGCCAGCGCCGAGCGGCATCTGCGCGACGCCGAGACGCAGGCGCAGAAGATGACAACGACGGCCGAGTCCAGCGCCAAGTCCGTGGTGAGCGAAGCGCACGCCCGGGCGGAAGCAATGCTGCGCGAGGCGCATCAGGAGAGCGAGAAGCTGATCAGCCAGAGCGAACTCGTGCGATTAGCCACGGTGCAGGCGCGTGAGATCATCGCCGCCGCCGAGTACGAAGCGCGCGATCTGCGCAAGGGCGCCGATGAGTACGCGCATACGGTGATGTCGGATCTGGAGCGCACGGTGGGTGAGCTTTCGTCCACGATCGAGCGCGGCCGCAAGAAGCTGGACCAGCGCCTGCGCGCCAATGAGAACGCCGCGTCGTTCGCCGACAGCCGCAATGGCGCCGATTTCGTGGGCAGCCGGCACTAGAACGCTCGCTGTTTTTTAAGAATACGCCTGCTATTTTTTGCAATCTTTTGTGCTTTTGAGTGATTTTGGTCGCTTTTGCCGAGAGTTTCAGGTACAATGGATCGCTGTAATGATGGCCTGTGGTACGAAAACAGGTCTCAGGAAATACGTTATGCTGCGCTTCGATCTTGCTGAAATTATTCGAACTCCTGGGATGCACCACACGTATAAGGTGAACGAGCCTCCGTACGCGGATGAAGACGTGGAATACGTCTCGCCCATTGTCGGAGACATCACGGTCACCAATACGGGTTCGATGCTGCTTGTTCGCGGCCCGATCAAGACCACCATCGCCATGGATTGCAACCGCTGCCTGGAGACGGTGCGCGTGCCGATCGAAGCGGATATCGAAGAGCAGTTTGACCTGCAGGAGATGGACGATTCCCAGCACCACGATAAGGTCACGAAAGTGGTGGAGGAAGAGAACATCGGCGCGTTCGAAGACAAAATTCTTCTGATGGATGTTTTGATCCGTCAGGCGACGATCTTGGCGGAGCCGCTTATGCCGCTCTGCCGCGAGGATTGTCCGGGCATTCCCGTGAAGACTGCGGACGCCGACACAGCCGAGCCGCTTAAAAAGTCGCCCTTCAGCGACCTTTCGAAGCTGCTTGAAGAGTAAGTTTTTCGACAATTTAAGATTTTTCGAGTTTTTGGAGCGATCAACGCTCCGCACGAGGAGGTGAACTTTTATGCCGATACCCAAGCGACGACATTCTAACCAACGGACCCGCAAGCGCCGTACGCACTACAAGCTGGAGCTGCCGGCTCTGGTCCGCTGCAACGTCTGCGCTCCGCTCGCCCCGGGAGTCTATCAGATGCGTTTGGACCACCATGCGTGTCCCGTCTGTGGAACCTACAACGGACGCCAAGCCATCAAGATCAAAGAAACAGCGACGGAAGAGTAATCGATCTCCCGGCGTCTTTGCCACGCAGCCGGCGGCGATGATCGCCGCCGGAACCATGCAAATGCCGGGAACATCTTTGCGGCCCGCGCCGTTCGTCACTCTGTTTTCCAATTTTTTCTAACATCGTGGGACATTTATGAAGATCGCGGTTGACGCGATGGGGGGCGACTACGCTCCTGTTGAAGTTGTCAAAGGCGCGTTGTCAGTGGCCCGTGAAGACGGCGCCCTTACCATCATCCTTGTCGGCGACGAGGCGGCCATTCGGCTGCAGCTCGCGTCGGAAGGCGATATCCCCAGCAATATCACAATCGAGCATACGACGGAAGTGATCGAGATGAGCGACCATCCGGCCTCCGCCGTTCGCAAGAAGCGCAATTCCTCCCTGGTCGTCTGTGGACAGATGGTCAAGTCGGGACGCGCTGACGCCACCATTAGCGCGGGTAATACCGGCGCCGCGATGGCTGTGGCGGCTCTCGACCTGGGGCGCATTCCCGGCATTGAACGGCCTGCGATCGCTGCCTCTCTGCCGACGGCGCATGGGGCGACCCTGCTCGTCGACGCCGGCGCGAATGTGGATTGTTCGCCGCAAAATCTCCTTCAGTTCGCTCTGCTCGGCTCCGTCTATGCAGAAAAGGTCATGGGGGTCGCAAGTCCTCGTGTCGGCCTTCTCAACATCGGCGGCGAAGCGGGCAAGGGCAATGAGCTGACCAAGACGACCTACGCCTTACTCGCGGGCCGTCCCTTGAACTTCATCGGCAACGTTGAAGGCAAGGACGTATTCGAGCACGCCGCCGACGTCGTGGTTTGCGATGGGTTTGCCGGCAATGTGCTGCTCAAAACCGGCGAAGCCGTGGCGGAGTATATCGTCACGCTGCTTTCTCAGGAAGCGAAGGCGGGCGGGCAGGCGACCGTGGAGGCTATGAGGCCGCCCTTAAAACGCCTGCTCTCCAAGATCGATTACGCCGAGACCGGCGGCGCGCCGCTGCTGGGCGTGAACGGCGTTTCCTTTATCAGCCACGGCCGCTCACGGGCGAAGGCGATCGCCAGCGCCATCCGCGCTGCGGCCAAGGCGGCCGGCACGGATTACGTTTCGACGGTCCGTGACGCCGTGCCGAAATTTAGCGAGGATCGTTGATGACGGAAAGTACTGCGCTCCGCACCGTGGGAATCCTCGGGACGGGGTCTTATGCGCCGCCTCAGGTCGTCACCAACGACGACCTTGCGCAGCGGATCGAGACATCCGATGAATGGATCGTCAGCCGCACGGGGATCCGGGCGCGCCGCATCGCGGACGCCGATGTCGCGACGAGCGATCTCGCTCTGGAAGCCGCGCGGCGGGCTCTCGACGACGCGGGGCTGACGGCGGCCGATATCGATCTGATCGTCGTCGCCTCGTGCACGCCGGATTTCCCCGGCTCGTTCCCCTCCACCGCGACCGTGCTGCAGCATCGTCTGGAAGCCTACCAGGCGGCCGCATTCGATGTGGGCGCCGTGTGCGCCGGCTTCAGCTACGCCCTGCACATCACCGCGCAGATGGTGCGCTCCGGCGCATACCGCCGCGTGCTGGTGGTGGGAGCCGAAACCCTCTCTCGAATTGTCAATTGGGACGATCGTAATACGGCGGTCCTCTTCGGCGACGGCGCCGGCGCCGTCGTCATCGGCCCCATCGAAGGCGCCGGCGGTTATCTCGGCGGGATTTTGGGAGCGAACGGCGCCGGCGGCCCGCTTCTCAATGTTCCGGCAGGTGGATCGCGCACGCCGCTGACCGCCGAATGCGTGCGCGGCGGCGCCGATAAGATCTTTCAGAACGGTAAGGAAGTCTATAAGTTCGCCGTGCAGACGATGGGCGAGGCGGCGATCCAGGCTTTGGAGAGCGTAGGGCTCACTCCCGACGCGATCGACTGTTTTATTCCTCATCAGGCTAACATTCGCATTATCACCAAAGCGGCCGAGCGCATGGATCTGCCGTTCGAGAAGGTCTTCACCAACCTCGACAAATACGGCAATACCTCCGCCGCGTCCATCCCGCTTGCGCTCGACGAAGCCGTGAAGCAGGGTCGAATCAAGACAGGCGATCTGGTGGTCCTTGTCGGGTTCGGCGCCGGACTGACCTGGGGCGCCAATGTGGTGCGCTGGAGCAAATAATCTTGAAAATCGCTTACTTATTTCCCGGACAGGGATCGCAGGCAGTAGGTATGGGCGGCGATCTGTACGCGCATTCCGAAGCCGCGCGCAATGTCTTTGATGAGGCCGACGAGCTTCTGGGGACGAAGATCAGCTCGATCTGCCGCTTTGGTCCGGAGGAGACGCTGAAGGAGACGCTGTACACGCAGCCCGCCATCTTCGTCTGCTCCGTCGCCACCCTGCGCGTGCTGGAAAGTTTGGGCGCGCCGAAGCCGCAGGCGGTCGCCGGGCATTCGATCGGTGAATACGCCGCGTGCGTCGCCGCCGGAGCGTTCGATTTCGCCACGGGGCTGCATCTGGTGAACCGCCGGGCGCAGGAGATGCACCGTACTTCCGTCGCCAGTGAAGGCGCCATGGCCGCCGTATTGGGCTTGGAACCAGACGCCGTTGTGGAAGCGTGCCAGGCCGCCGAGTTGGAAGGCGCGGGCATTGTGGACGCCGCAAATTTCAATGGCGGTGGCCAGGTCGTGATTTCCGGTACGCCGGGCGGAGTGGCGCGGGCTTCCGAGATCGCCAAGGAGCGCGGCGCCAAGAAGATCGTGGAGCTCAAAGTCTCCGGCGCTTTCCATTCGCGCCTGATGACGCCGGCGGTGCGATCCATGGCGGTGGAGCTGGAAAAAGCGGCGATCGCCGACATAACAATTCCGGTGGTCGCCAATCTGACGGCAGAGTACGAAACCACGGCGGCCGATATCCGGATCAATCTCGCGGCTCAGATCGATCATTCGGTCCGCTGGGAGCAATCGATCCAGCGTTTGTCAGCCGACGGCTTCGACACATTTGTCGAAGTCGGCCATGGTACGGTGCTGTCGAAGATGATGAAGCGGCTGGCGCCGGACGCCTTCGTGATTTCGGCGGGAACGATGGAAGAAGCGCAGGCGTTCGCCGCGCGAGGAGAGAACGGCTAATGGCGGCATCGCTCACAATGAATTTGGAAGGCAAGAACGCCATCGTCACGGGCATGAGCAAAGGCGGCGGCGGCATCGGCCGCGCCATCGCGCTGGCCCTGGCGGAGCTGGGCGCCAATGTGGCGGTAACCGGCGGCTCGTCGCCGGCGGCGGCCGAGACCGTGGCGGCTGAGATCGAAGCGCTGGGCCGCAAGGCGATCGCTCTGCAGTGCGATGTCTCGAACGCCTCGCAAGTAGAAAATTTGATCTCGCAGGTCTTGACAACCTGGGGCAGTTTGGATATAGTAGTGAACAACGCCGGGGTGACGAAGGACGGCCTGGTCATGCGGATGTCCGAAGAGGACTGGGACCTGGTGCTGGACATCAACCTCAAGGGCGCTTTTTTGATGACCAAAGCGGCGCTTCGTCCCATGATGAAGCAGCGTTCGGGTAAGATCATCAATATCTCGTCGGTGATCGGTCTGATCGCCAATCCCGGGCAGGCGAACTACTCGGCCTCCAAGGCGGGCTTGATCGGTTTCACGCGGACGGTGGCCAAAGAAGTCGCCACCCGCAACATCCAGGTCAACGCCGTGGCCCCGGGCTTCATTGAGACCGCGATGACCGACGCGCTCAATGACGAGCAAAAGGCGAAGATCGTCAAAGAAATCCCGGCCGGCCGGCTGGGTTCCCCGGAGGACATCGCGGCTGCGGTGTCGTTCCTATCCTCCAGCCTTTCAAGCTATATCACCGGTCAGGTTCTGACCGTCGATGGCGGGCTGGTGATTTAAGACGGCAAACTCAATCACTCTGTGAGCCAAGCGCATCCGCGCGCGGCGCAGCATGAACAATGTTATTAAGGAGACGACGGCATGTCAACGTTCGAACGTGTGAAGAAGGTAGTTGTGGAGCAGCTGGATGTGGCTGAGGACGAAGTGACCCCGCAGGCGTCGTTTATCGACGATCTGGGCGCGGACTCCCTCGACGTAGTCGAGCTGGTCATGGGGCTGGAAGAAGAGTTCGACGTGAACATTCCGGATGAAGACGCCGAGAAGATCACCACGGTCCAGGAAGCCGTCGATTACATCGACGAAAAGTCCAAGTAATCGCCCGCAGTCCGGTCCGCCTGTTACACCGGGCGGACCTTTGTTTTTATCACGTCAAGTAAGAGCGCCGATTGGGCGCAGGGTGGGGTATGGGTAACGAAAGACGCGTCGTCATAACCGGTCTGGGAGCGATCACTCCTCTGGGGATCGGTGTCGACGAATATTGGACCGGCTTGATCGGGGGCCGCAGCGGCGTGGCTCTGGTGGACGGCTTCGACTGCTCCGACATCGCCACGCGCATCGCCGCGCAGGTCAAGGGGTTCGTAGCCGAAGACTATATCGATCGCAAGGAAGCGAAGCGCATGGACCGCTTCGCCCAGTTCGCCATGGCGGCGTCGCATATGGCGTTCAAGGATTCGGGCCTCACGATTGACGACTCAAATCGTGAGCGCTATGGCACGTTTATCGGCAGCGGCATCGGCGGGATCGCGACGCTGGAAGATCAGCATCGCCGGATGATGGAAGGCGGCATGGGCCGAGTCAGCCCGTTCTTCATCCCAATGATGATCGCGAACATGGCGACCGGCCAGGTCGCGCGCTCGCTGGGCTTGCAAGGGCCGAGCGAAACCGCCGTGACCGCCTGCGCCACCTCCACCAACTCCATTGGCGACGCCTATGAAGTGATCCTGCGCGGCGACGCCGACGGCGCCATCGCCGGCGGCAGCGAAGCGGCGGTCACGCCAATCTCCATGGCCGGTTTTTCCAACATGCGCGCCATGTCGCGCCGCAACGACGATCCCGCGCATGCCTCTCGCCCGTTTGATGTGGGTCGCGACGGCTTTGTCTTGGGTGAAGGCTGCGGCATCATCGTCATGGAAGAATTGGAAACAGCTCTGGCGCGGGGAGCGCGCATTTACGGCGAGCTTCTTGGCTATGGTATGAGCAACGATGCTTATGACATGGTGAACCCCGCTCCGGAAGGCGCCGGCGGCGCGCGTGCGATGGCGGCGGCGCTGAAGCGATCCAAAGTGTCGCCTGACGAAGTTGGCTATATCAACGCGCATGGCACCAGCACCCCGGTGGGTGATGTACTGGAAGTCAAAGGCATCAAAACGATCTTCGGTGAGCACGCCTACAAGCTGGCCGTCTCGTCCACCAAGTCGATGACGGGGCACTTGCTCGGCGCGGCCGGCGCCATCGAAGCGATCGCCACGGTGCTTGCCCTGCATCATGGAATTCTGCCGCCGACGATGAACTTAGAGACACCCGACGAAGGCTGCGACCTGGACTTCGTTCCGAACAAAGCGCGCGAGCAGCAGGTGGAAGTCGCGATGTCGAACTCGTTTGGGTTCGGCGGCCACAACGCCACCATCGTCATGCGCCGCTGGCAGGGATAATTGATGTCTCCCAAGGGCCTTGATGTTCTTCGCCAAACGGCGGAGAACATCGACACGGGATTGGATGCGCCCGAGACTTCCCGAGCGCTCGTCGTTTTCAATGCGACGGACGAAGCGCTGAGCGGAAACGCAGTCTATCACGCCCAGATGTCCTGGAAGCGCGGCGCGGAATTGCCGCCGATCGCGGTGACGCAATTGGACGGCCAGACTGTCCCAAGCTGGGTCAGCCCCGTTCAGCGGGACGAGGACGAGCGTGGCCGGCTGGACCGCGAGCAGATCGCATTCGATATCTCTTTTGCCGTCACCGATGTCCCCGCGAATGGGTGGAAGACTTATCTGGCGTGGTTTACCGACCAGGCTCCTTCCAAAAAGTTCGATGAAGACCTGCGAAAGCCTCATACCGGGCTGCTCGTGATCGAAACGACCAGACATGGCGGCCATTTGCCGGCGAGCGGAACTTTTTGACTTCCCTCGAACCGTATGATATACTAATTTGATGTTCCAGCAAACGCTTGTTCAACTCCAGATTTTGCTCACGATGGCGCCGGGACTGGCCATCTGGCTCCTGATCACGCCCTCCGCGCAGCCCTTTCTGGTGCAGGCGCTTACAGGGAATGTGGGGCAAGTCGTGTGTCTGTCGCAGCCGATGCAGATGCATCGGGATGGACGCCATTATACAGTCGCGCGCAGCAGCAAACGAAGCCGTATCGCCTCGCCATTGTCGCGTTCGCTTCCCGTCTGCATGCAGACACTCGCCGCTCTGGCCGGGTCCGTCTGCTCCGTCACGCGCTCCATTTCCTTCCCCCACGCGGCCCGCGCTCCGTAGCGCAGGGGCTGATTTTCTCGCCATTTTCACCGATTACCCATCATATTCGATCTTGTCTTTACGATTATGACTCCGCCCGCCAGGGATGCGCGGGCGTGCGTCCGCCTGTCCGAAAGGGATTTGACCATGCAGTTTTTACGCAAGTTTTTCGATACCAATGAACGCGATGTCGATAAGTACCGCAAGGTTGTCGATAAGATCAACGCCATGGAGCCGCAGATCCAGAAGCTCTCCGATGAGGACCTTCGCGCCAAGACTACTGAGTTCCAGGAGAAGATCCAGAAGATCTTCGACGCCGAATGTAAGAAGCGCGATAAGACTTGGGAAGAACTGGACCGTGTCGAGAAGCGCGCCATTGGCGATCTGGCGCTCGACCCGCTGCTGCCCGAAGCCTTCGCCGTCTGCCGCGAAGCCGCCCACCGCAGCCTGAAGATGCGTCCGTTCGATGTGCAGCTGATCGGCGCCATGGTTCTTCATGACGGCCGCATCGCCGAGATGAAGACCGGTGAAGGCAAGACCCTTACGGCTACCCTCGCGATTTACCTGAACGCGCTGACCAAGCACGGCGTGCACCTGATCACCACGAACGACTATCTGAGCAAAGTCGGCGCCGTGGCGATGGGACCGCTCTACCATTCACTGGGGCTGACGGTCGGCATCATCCAGGGACAGAGCCCGGAGACGGGCGATGTCGGCGGCACGTATATTTACGATCCTGAGTATCGGCATAACGATCCTCGCTACGATTACGCGCGTCCTGCCGCGTCCCGTCGCGAAGCGTATCTCTGCGACATTACTTACGGCACCAACAACGAATATGGCTTCGACTACCTGCGCGATAACCTGGCCGGTCCCGCCCAGGAGCTGAACCAGCCGGAGCTGATGTTCGCGATCGTCGACGAAGTCGACTCGATCCTGATCGACGAAGCGCGCACCCCGCTGATTATCTCGGGACAGGCCGAGGCGTCCTCGGACCTTTATGTGAAGATGGACCGCATCATCCGCATGCTGAAGACCGAGCGTGACTTTACTGTGGAAGAGAAGCATAAGTCCGCAGTCTTCACCGACGACGGCCTGCGCCGGGTGGAGCTTGCGCTGGCCGTCAAGAACCTTTCCGACTCGGAAAACCATACCTTGATGATGCACGCTAACGCGTCGCTCAAGGCCCATGCTGTTTACAAGCGGGACATCGACTACCTTGTGAAGGACAACGAAAAGGGCAAGCGCGAGGTCGTCATCATCGACGAGTTCACCGGACGCCTCATGTTCGGCCGCCGCTGGAGCGACGGTCTGCACCAAGCCGTTGAGGCCAAGGAAGGCGTCAAGATCGAGAACGAGAACCGAACCCTCGCCACGATCACCTTCCAGAACCTGTTCCGCCTTTATCCCAAGCTGGGCGGCATGACCGGTACCGCCAAGACGGAAGAAGACGAGTTCCGCAAGATCTACGCCCTGGACGTCGTTTCCGTCCCGACCAACAAGCCGATGGTTCGCAAGGATAACGCGGACATCATTTACAAATCGGAAGAGGCCAAGATCCGCGGCATCGCCCGGGAGATCCTCACGATCCATGCGCGGCATCAGCCCGTCCTCGTGGGAACCCGATCGGTTGAGATGTCCGAGCGCGTGTCGGAGCGCCTGCGCTACGACCGCCTGAGCATGCTGGCCCTTGTGGATATTCTCCGCGACAAGCTGGAAAACAACAAGATCGACAAGGAAAAGTACGCTGAGTACAGCGCGCTCCTCAACCAGAAGCTGACGACGCTGACGCCCGGCAAGCTCTCCGAGCCGATCAAGCACTTCGGCATTCCGGCGAGCGCGACCGATCCGGCGAACCTTACGGCTCTCGCAAAGATCCTTGGAGTTGCGGACGAGTTCAAGCCTGTGCTGGAGTCCTCGCTGACGCAGGGCATTCCGCACAACATCCTGAACGCGAAGTCGCACGAAAAGGAAGCGAAGATGATCTCCGAGGCGGGACGCAAGGGCGCCGTCACCATCGCCACCAACATGGCCGGACGCGGCGTCGACATCCTGCTCGGCGGCTCGATCGTTCCGGATGACGAAGAGGACGGCGACGACTACGAGTACCGCCGCGGCGGTCCGTCGGTGGTCGGTCTGACCCCGGTGGGCGAGCGCGGCAGCGTCGAGCACCAAGCCGAAGCCGATGAAGTGCGCCGTCTGGGCGGCCTCTACATCGTCGGCAGTGAGCGGCATGAGTCGCGCCGAATCGACAACCAACTCCGAGGCCGCGCCGGTCGCCAGGGTGATCCGGGCGCGTCCCGCTTCTTTGTGTCCCTGGAAGACGAATTGTGGCGCTTGTTTGGCGACAAGGCCAACTCGCCGATGCTCTCCGGCTGGGCGGAAGATCAGGCAATCGACGCGCGTCTGCTGTCGGCGATGATCGAGCGCGCGCAGAAAAAGGTCGAACAGCACTACTTCGATCAGCGCAAGCACACGCTGGATTACGACGACGTCATGAACGTCCAGCGCGAAAAGATCTACGGCGAGCGCCGCCGGATCATGCAGGGCGCCAGCCTGCGCGACACGATCCTGGGCTTCCTGCTCGAGAACGTCAGTCAGAATGTGGACCTCTACGCCGCCGCGTCGACTCCGAAGGAAGAGTGGGATTTGGACGGCCTGTTCACGCATCTCAACACGATCTTCCCGCTGGACGAGTACGCCGACCGCGAGGACTTCAACGACAAGGGATACGACCAGCTTCAGGACTTCCTGGCCGCCGCCGCCGAGCAGGCGTATGTGGACAAGGAAGAGGCCCTCAAGACCGCCATGGGCGAAGAAGAGGGAGAGGCCCAGCTGCGCGATCTCGAGCGCGGTC
>JAOQAA010000498.1 GCA_025963815.1 Capsulimonas sp. | reverse complement strand
ACGTACGTATCTCCCGGCGGCGAATTGAAAAACGGCTGTCGCGAATAATCCGCGGCGGAGACGCCTGCGCCAGCCGGGCCAATGATTGGCGTCCATGCTTTTTGGTAACGCACCATCATCGTGTTATCGTCCGTCGCGTTGGCTCCCGTAATCTTAGGAGAAACATCGAACGCGTCCGCTTTATAAAATGAAACCGTGATAGGATCCAGAGTGCCGTCGATCTTGATTTTATTTACCGTCGCCGAAACCGTGGAGCTTGTATCCGCTTGGTTATTCGGACACGTGAATTTCGTCGGATCATTAATATACTGTGGATAGAGCCCCGAGAGATAGTCGCTATGATTTGCCTGCGGAACCGCCGACTTCACGGACGCCATGTTGGCGCCTGCATATGCATAAGCAAACAGCACATCCGGAGGCTTCTGGCCGTGGTCGGTGCGGTATCGTTCGTACGCGGTCCATATTTCCTTCATATTGGATATGGTAACGGTCTGCCGCGCCTTTTCCTTAGCGGTAAAAAACGCAGGAAAGATGATCGCGGCGAGCAGCGCGATGATGGCTATCACGACGAGGAGCTCGATGAGAGAGAAAGCTTGGTTTGTCTGACGACACGATTTTTTCATACGTTCATTCCAAAGGATCTTGCGTCTTTGCAGAGAAACCGGTCGGAACCACGAGCCAGAGAAACGTGCTGTCTGGGTGTAGTTACAGTGCAACTTATGGTTGACGACGCGGCCTGCGTTTATGTTCCCGGATTTCGAAAAGATTTTTAAAGCCTTTTTGCTTACCACCAAAATCCCGGTGTATTGGAGAATGGGCTGCCGGGAAAGGTCAAAAAGTTATGGACGTACCACGCGACAATGTCATTTCCAAAGAACAGGGCGATCAATGCGCCCATGACCATCGCCGGGCCGAAGGGAATGGCTGTCCGGCCCCCAAGCTTACGTCGCTGCTGAATAATTGTCACAACGCCGATCGCCGCACCGATCGCAACGGCAAAGAGCGCGGATTGCAGCGCCGCCGCGAGATAGAGATTAGCGCCGATTGCCGCCGCGAGCTTGCCATCGCCCCCACCCATTCCCCCAGCCTCTTCATCGGATTCGATCTCTTCGGCGGTGAAACCTTCAGTTGGAGGCGCGGGCTCGACAAAGCGGCGAAGCGGCGGGATGATATAACTGACATAATGTGCAACGATAAAGATCCAATCAAGCACATTGTCTCGGATATATTCCCAGAATGCCGCAAAAAAACTCTTGTTCTTATCGATCAGCGCGACAATCACGACATAGGAGGCCAGGCCGATGCCGTAAATGATCGCGCCGTATCCGAGAGCTCCGGCGAGCGAAGCCGGCATTTGGACGTCGAAGAGCTTTCCGGTCTGTCCCTGTTCGTGGAGATAATAGAACGCGAAGGCGTTGTGAGCGAACCCAACAAGCGCCGCGAACCAGTTCAAGCCGTCGGGAATGATGAAGTGCTCCAGGTCGATAAAGAACACGCTGATCATCGCCGCGACAAAGAGGCAATAGAAGATGGTGTCCGCAGTCCCACCGAAGCGCCACGCGACCGCCGCGAACAGCAGCCCCGTGAGCAGTTCAATACTGGGATATCGCCAGGAGATCGGCGCGCGGCAGTAGCGGCAGCGGCGTCGAAGCGCGAGGAACGAGAAGACGGGAAAGAGGTCGAGAGTCCCCAGCCGGTTCTCGCACTGGGGACAATAGGACCAGGTCGGCTTGGCGACGCTTCCGCCACGCGGCAGCCTCCAAATCACGACGTTTAAGAACGAGCCAATGGCGATACCGTAAAGGAAGGCGACAGCCACCCACAACCAGAGACTCACGCAATGCTCCCCTTATTCACCGCCGTCGTCACCGTCGCCGCCAGAGAGGCTTTGGATCAGAGCGACCATCGGCATGAACATACCAAGAACAATGAGAAGGACCGCGACGCCCAGGAAGCAAATCAGCAGCGGCTCGATCGCAGCGGCCAGAGACGCCAGCGCTGCATCGACCTCATCTTCGTAGAAGTCGGCGATCTTCCCAAGCATGGCGTCGAGCGAACCCGATTCCTCGCCGATCGAGATCATATGGATGACCATCGGAGGGAACAGTTTGGACTTGATCAGCGGATCACCGATTCGGTCTCCTTCACGGATGCGCGCACGCGCTTCCATAATGGCGTCGGACATAACGACGTTGGAGACCGTGCCAGAAACCGTTTCCAGCGCCTGCAAGATCGGAACACCCGAAACCAGCAGCGTGCCCAGCGTCCTCGCAAAACGCGCCAGGGCAACCTTGTGGTTCAGCGGCCCGAAGACGGGCATCTTGATCATCAATCGGTCGAAGGCGTATCTGCCAAACTTCGTTTTGACAAACGCCGTCAGCGCCATCCTTCCGACCACCACGATGGCGATACACCAGTACCATTTCCCAGTGAGGAAGTTGGAGAAAGCCATCAGACCCAGAGTAAGCGCCGGGAATTCCTTGACGCCGAGATCTTTGAACAGCTGAATAAACTTCGGAACGACGAATGTACACAGACCGACGACGATGCCAACGGCGGCGATGACGACGATCGTTGGATAAGTCAGCGCCGATTTGACCTTGCGGCGCAGCTCAACGTCCTTTTCCAAGAACGTGGACAGACGCTGCAAAGTCTCTTCCAGGACGCCTCCAACCTCTCCGGCGCGAACAAGACCGATAAAGAGGTTGTTGAAAACGTTGGGATATTTCCCCATGCTGCGCGACAGCGACTGTCCGGCCTCCACTTCCTTCTGAATGTCCAGAAGAATGCGGCGCAGGCGCGCGTTGGAGGTCTGCTCGCCGAGAACCGAAAGGCAGCGCACCAGCGAAACACCGGCGTCGACCATTGTCGAGAACTGGCGGCACATGATGGAAAGCTCGGTCAGCTTGATCTGCTGAAGGTTATCCAGAAACGATCCGCCGCCCGCCTTCTTCGCGCGGGCCTGCTTGATCTCCGAGATAACGAAGCCCTGCTCGCGCAGTCGCCTCGCGAGGACATCGGGGTTTTCCGCCTCCGAGGTTCCGTTTCGCAGCACGCCGGCCGCGTCACGGACGGAATATGCATATGTCGGCATTTCTCAATCGCTCCCTTCACAGCTGGGGCACAGGGGATTCGCGTCCTGCCCGTTATGAGCAGCCCGCTTGCTTGCATCTTCAATTATGCCCGCAAGCGACGCGAAAATCCCAGTATATTTTCCAGTCGGTCCCATTTATTTACTCAATAACGGGATTTCGCTCCAAACGGTTCGATCTAACGCTGCGGCCGCTGATATCCGGCGGGCCCGCTTCCTCCCGAAGCGCTCTCGCTGGCGTCAATGGCGAGCATTTTCTTCAGCTCGTCCAGGTTGTGCGCACGTGATGTCGCCGCTTCGTAGGAGATATTGCCGCGCATGTAGTGATCGCGCAGCGCCTGGTCGGTCGTAATCATTCCGACATTACCCGAGGTTTGGATCGCCGAGGTGATCTGGTGCGCCTTTGCCTCGCGGATCAGGTTCCGGATAGCGGCGGTGGCGATCATGATCTCCTGGACGGCGACGCGTCCCTGGCCATTGGCGCGCGGGATCAGCTGCTGGGCGATGATGGCCTGAATATTATTCGAAAGCTGAAGGCGAACCTGGCCCTGTTGTCCGGGCGGGAAGCCGTCAACGATACGGTCGACGGAGGTCGCGGCCGAGTTGGTGTGTAGGGTCGCAAAGACAAGGTGACCCGTTTCGGCGGCGGAAATCGCGAGCTGCATCGTGTCCAGGTCTCGCATTTCACCGACGAGGATGATATCGGGATCTTCACGAAGACAGGCGCGCAGCGCGTTCGGGAAGCTCTTGGTGTCCATTCCCAGCTCACGCTGGTTGATGACGGACATCTTGTGCGAATGCAAGTACTCGATCGGGTCCTCGATCGTAATGACGTGCTCCGAACGGCTCGTGTTGATGTGGTTGATCATCGCCGCAAGCGTCGTCGATTTTCCCGAACCGGTCGGGCCGGTCACCAAGATCAAGCCGCGCTTGGTATGGGTGAGCTTCTCGACAATCGCCGGAAGCCCCAGGTCCTGGAGCGACGGGATCTTCGTCGGGATCAAACGCAGCGAGGCCGCCACGCTTCCTTTATCCTTGTAGATATTGACGCGGAAACGGGCGCGCTTTTGCAGCGCATAAGAAAAGTCCAGCTCCCAGGTGCTTTCGAACTTCTGGATCTGTTCGTCGGTCAGAATAGCGTACATCATCTGCTGCACGTCCAGCGGAGTGCAGTTCTCATACATCGTCGGCACAAGCGCGCCGTTGGTGCGGATGACAGGAGGAATGCCGGCGGCGATATGAAGGTCGGAGCCGCCCATATCGATGATGACTTCCAGCAGTTCGTCCAGGTGAACCTGATCGATCGGCTTTTTCTTCACTTGGGGGGCGGGCATCTGATCGATGCCAGGCATGTTCTGGGCATAGTTCGGCTGCGCCGGCGGAGCATAGCCGCCCTGCTGCGGCGGAGCCTGCTGCCCCGGTGGCGGGGCGTAACCGCCCTGCTGCCCCGGAGGAGGAGCATAGCCGCCCTGCTGCCCTTGCGGAGGCGTATAGCCGCCATTCTGCGCCTGGGGAGGAGTGTATCCTCCACGCTGCTGCGCTCCGGGCTGAGGGGCTCCCGGCTGCCGATTATAGGGCGGCTGTTGTCCCTGACCGCCGATCGACTCGGACATAATTGCTTACTCCTCTAATAAAGCGTAAGCCCTCCCGCCGATTATCTCGCGGACGCGCCGCATGGCGGGAGGGCAAAAACACCTGCACGGACGTTAGAAACCGGCGGTGAAGACGACACGCATGACTTCGTCCGGTGTCGTCAGGCCGTCTAGAATCTTTATGAGGCCGTCCTCGCGCAATTCCTTCATTCCGTTCGCCTTCGCCGCTTCCCGAAGGTCGGCGACCGGCGCGCGGCGTACGACGAGCTCCGCGAGCTCTTCGTTCATCTGCAGCAGTTCGTAAAGACCAATTCGGCCTTTATAGCCCTTATGCCGGCACTCCTCACATCCGGATCCCCGGTAAAGGGTCACCATCTGATTGGCGTTCTCGACCACCAGGCCGAAGCGGACCAGCTCACTTGCGGGCACCTGGTACGGCGCCTTGCAGTTCGAGCAGATCTTTCGGCAAAGGCGCTGGGCCATAATACCAATAACGGTCGCGGCGATCAAATAGTTCTCAATGCCCATGTCCGCAAGTCGCATGACAGCGGAAGGAGCATCATTGGTGTGCAGAGTGCTCAAAACCAGGTGACCGGTCAGGGACGCTTCCACGGCGATCTGGCAGGTTTCCAGGTCGCGCATTTCTCCGACCATGATGATGTCCGGGTCCTGGCGAAGGAATGATCGCAGACCGGCGGCGAACGTCAAACCCGCCTTCTTATTGATCTGCACCTGCGAAACACCGGCGAGCTGGTACTCGACCGGGTCTTCGATCGTGATAATATTCTTCTCGGACGAGTTGATCTTGTTCAGGATCGAATACAGCGTGGTCGTTTTGCCGGAACCCGTGGGGCCGGTGGTCAGGACCATGCCGTTTGGCTGCGAGACCATTTCTTCGAGCTTCGTCTGAACGTCGGGCGAGAAGCCAAGCTTGTTGAGGCCCAGCAAAACGCTCGTCTTGTCCAGAATACGCATAACGATCTTTTCGCCAAAGAACGTCGGGCAGCAGGAAACGCGAAGGTCGAAGTCCTTGCCCTCGTGCTTGATCGGAATACGTCCGTCCTGCGGAACGCGGCGCTCGGCGATATTGAGATCCGCCATGATCTTGAAGCGCGCGATCAACTGGTTCTGGATGTGCTTCGGAACCGTCATCTGTTCGTTCAAAACGCCGTCGATGCGATAGCGAATACGCACGCCCTTCTGACCAGGCTCGATATGGATATCCGAAGCTTTCTGCCGGATCGCTTCCTGAACGAGCGCATGGGCGATACGGATGATCGGAGCTTCCTCCGACATCTTCTCGACACTGTTCTCATCTTCCGAGTCCAGCAGGTCGCCGGTCATGCTGCCCAGGTCCAGGCCGATTGCCTTCGCCAGAGCGCTTTCCCCTTCCGGGATCGCCGGAACGCCATTGGCGCCCATAACGGCTGGAGTGTTCTCCGCCTCCGCACCAGGGATCGCCGGAACGCCGCTGTTTTCGGTCTTGATGATGTCCGGAAGACCCGAGATCTGTCCGTTTGCGCCTCGGCCCGGAGCGACCGCGCCGTTGCCGTTCATCGGCTTCGCGGATTGCGACGAGTAGGCGCGGTTGATCGCCTCCTCAATTTCGCTTTTCGTCGCGAGAACCGCTTTCACTTGACAGCGCGTCACCAGACGCAAGTCCTGGATTCCCGGCTCGCTCGACTGGAGATCGCTCACCGCAACCATCAGCTTGTTGGGCGTGCTGCTCGAATCGCGCATGACCGGAAACAGGCCGTAACGCCGCACAATATGCTCGGGAACGGATCGCAACGCCGCCGGGTCCGGAGGCGTGCGTGAGAAGTCGTAGAACGGAATGTTGATCGACGCCGCGCGGGCGCTCGTCACGTCTCGTTCCGAAGCGAAACCGAGGTCCTGAATGATATTTCCCAGGTCTCCCGGCGCGCTCTTCTGCACTTCTCGCGCCTGCCGGAACTGCTCCTGCGAGATCACGCCTTTTTCGACGAGCACTTCACCTAGGCTCTTTTTTTGCATAACCATTTCGAAAGCCTGCCTCCTCAAACACCCGCATCCTGTCCGTCCTGCTCAGCTACTGAAATCCTCGTCATACGCACACATTAAGCGGCGCGGCGAGAATGGGGAAAAGAATAAAATAGAGCTATGTTTAGAAAGAAACGCAGCACCTACAAGACGCCGAGGCAGTTGGGATTTGAGACACTTTCAAGACCACGTGGTATAGATCGTGGCCTTATTATATCACATCGATATTATCAGCGCAAGTACCCGTAACTACTGTTCTCAATCGCCGTATGTTTACCAGGATTACATTCTACGTTCGGGACGCGACCGCGAGTTCCATCGCCGCCAGCGCCTCCGGGCCGATCGGCCGCTCCAGCCAGATCCCAAGCGCCGCCGCCCCCTGCCGCACCAGCATTCCCAATCCATTGGAAGTGCTGCATCCCGCTTCCCGAGCCCCTCTTAAAAAACGGGTCTCTTCCGGGTTATAGATAATATCATATACGTAACGGACGCCGGTGAAGTTGCCGGTCGGCAGTTCCGGCGCATCGTCCACCTGAGGCGTCATCCCCAGCGAAGTCGTATTGACCATCAAATCGATCTTGGCCCCCGCCGTACCGCCCCAGGGAGCAACAGTAGAGGAGCCAGGAAAGTAGCGATTGACTAACTCCGCCAGCTCTTCCGCCCGGGCGGCGGTGCGGTTGGCGATCACGACATGGCAGTCGCGCTCCGCCAGCGCGTAAGCCAGCGCCCGCGCTGAGCCCCCCGCGCCCAGAAGATAAACATTTAACCTCTCTGTGGGCCAGCCCAGATCCTGCAAGTCGCGGATAAACCCAGCGCCATCCGTACTGTACCCCGTCAAAACGCCGCCGTCGTTCTTGATGGTGTTGATGGAGCCGATACGGGCCGCCGCCTCGTCCACATGATCCAGATATGGGGCGATCCGTTCCTTCAAAGGCACGGTTACATTCACGCCGACCAAATCGAGAGCGCGAACCGCTTGCACGGCGGCCTCCGCATGGTCAGGCTGCACGGTATAAGGGACATATACCCAGTCTACGCCCAAAACCGCGAGCGCCGCATTGTGCATGCGCGGCGAAAGGGAGTGAGAGACGGGAGAACCCCACACACCGATAACGCGCGTGCGGCCCGAAATGGGGAGTGTCATTTTCGCTTGCGCCGCCACACGGTATAGGCAAAGAGCGCTGCGCCGCCGAGCAGCAGAACGGGGACGCTGACAATCGACGCGACGATCGTGCGGCCTTGAGGCGTGGAGGGATCGGGCATGGACTCCAGCACTTCCGCGATCTTGCGCGCCGCCGGCCACTGTCCCTGCTCGCGCAGCTTACGGATGACATAATTCTCGACATAACGCACCATTTGAGTCGAGAAGAACTCCTCACGCGACAGCGGCGGCCGGATCAAGATCGTCTTCAGTCCCAGTCGATTGCCGGCCAGAACATCCGTGAAGATCTGGTCTCCGAACACTGCGGTGTTTTCCTGGGTCGATCCCATTGCCTGCATGGAGCGCAGGAAACCGCCCGTATGCGGCTTGCGCACCCGGTCGACAAAGGGGATGCCCATCGTATCGGCAAGCTGCTGAAGCCGCTCCATATGGAGCGTGTTCGAAGCGATACAGATCTTGATCCCTTCGACTTCGAGCTTCGCCAGCCACTCGATGACGCCCGGGGCGATATCGTAGTGCCGCCACGGGACGAGAGTGTTGTCGAGATCGGTAATGATCGCGGTGATCCCGCGCGCTTTCAGCGCCGCGGGGTCGACATCTTTCACCGACTCCACCACCCAGGTGGGAGTCAGCAGTTGCATGAATTTGGCCATGTGGATCCTTGAAATAGCCGAAGCGTGGTTTAAAGCTGGGAAGCGCGCTCCGCGCGCTCCGCGCGCATCCGCGCCACGGCGCGATTGTGGTCCGCCAATGTCGCCGTAAAGATATGACGGCCGTCGGGACGGGCGACGTAGTACAGATAGTCCGCCTGCGCCGGATGCAGAGCCGCTTCGATGCTCGAAACGCCGGGATTGGCGATGGGAGTGGGCGGCAGACCGGCATGCAGGTATGTGTTATACGGAGATTCTACCCGCAAATCCTTATAGAACAATCGCGCTTTGTGACCCGGCAGCGCATATTGCACCGTCGCATCGCACTGAAGACGCATTCCGATCTTCAATCGGTTGCTCAAAGCCGCCGCCACCAAGGGGCGATCCGAGTCCACTTCCGCCTCGCGCTCCACCAGCGACGCGAGCGTGACGGTGTCGCGCAAAACCTTGCTGGAAGCGAATTCTCTCTTGTGAGGAACGACGACTTTATCGGCGAATTCCCGCACCATCATCGTAATGATGTCCCGCGCGCTCATGTCCTTGGGGATATCGTAAGTGTCCGGAAAGAGATAACCTTCGAGATTGGCGCTGGGCGGCGTAAATCCGTCCACGTGGAATGAAAGACCATCGGTTTGCGCGAGGCGCAGAAACTCGCTTTCATCCACATCACCGCGCGCCGCCAGACGTTTCGCGATCTGCTCCGCCGTGAATCCTTCGGGGATCACCACCGGCGCGGCCGCAGTCTTGCCTTCGGAGATCAGCGAGGCCATCTGCTGCGGCTTCATCGACGATGAGAGTTGATAGCGGCCGGACTTCATCTTACCCGACAGACCGCCCAGCCGCGCCGCCACGACAAATCCCAGCCCGCGCCGCACCAGACGCTTCTTCTCCAGCATCTCCCCGATCTCTTTTTCCGTCATGCCGGGATGTACGGTCACGTAGGCGGTCCGAACGGGGCCGGTCGTGGAGCGAGGACTAAGCAGGGAAGTTTCAATCAAGAAGCCGCCAAGGACGACGATCGCGATTACGAATAGCAGCACCGCGAAGGCGGCGGCGCGGCCGATGCGGGAACGGCGAGGTTTCGATTTCATAAGAGTTTCGTGCGTGGAAGCGAATGGAAAGAATGTTTAAACAATGGCGTCGCGCGGAGCGGCGGTCATGCGCCGGTGCTCCAGATACCCGTCGAGGATCAAAACAGCCGCCATTTGATCCACCAGCTCGCGGCGACGCGCCCGGGAAACGCCCTGCGCGATCAGCACGTCATGGGCGTCCACGCTGGTCAGACTTTCGTCCCAGTAAACCGTCTTCAACCCGGTCGCGCGCTCCATGGCCTTCATAAAGCCCTGCACGCGCTGGGCCTGCGGCCCGACCTCGCCGTCCAGCGAAAGCGGCAGGCCGCACACAACAGCGTCGGCCTCCTGCTCGGCGATCACGGCGGCCAGCGCCGCCACATCGCGCTTCAGGTTCCCCACCCGGCGCACCGTGCAGACGGGGAAGGCGGCGATCTCCAGCTGGTCGCAGACGGCTACGCCCACCCGCACTTCCCCTATGTCGAGGGCGACAAATCGCAACGTTCTTCTCCCAGCAGATCGTGCAGCACGGGCAGAACGATCGTGATCAATAGTAAAATGGCGGCCACGACACCGGAGTCGTTAAACAAAGCGCAGACGATACAGCCCGCCGCGCCCGCCTCCAGCACCGCCCGATACGCCGGACGCGTCTCCAAAAACCGCCCCAAGGGGCGCTTCAGAAGCGAGCGGCCTAGCGTGACAAGAATTCCTAACCCAGCGAGTCCCAAAAGCGTTCCCGGATACAGCGCAACATGCAGAGCAAGCTCCGCTTTACGCCGAGCGACTCCCATAATATACCCGAACCGATAGTCTTCCAGGGCGCCCACCGCCGTATCGATATGCGTGCGCCGCAGCCCCAGAAAGTGCCCCACGATTCCCCAGAACAGCACAACCCCCACCCCAATCGCCAGTCCTACCAGCAAGTGCTTCGCCTTGATCGGCCGGCCACGCATCTTCTGCCACATCACTTTGAACGTCAGCACAGCGGTAATCGCCCCACCCGCCTTCGCCCCAAACTCAGGGAACGACAGCACAAACGTGACCAGCGCAAACCACGCCAATCCCCAAGGCCAGCGCTTACCATCGGGCTTCGGCAGCACTGCCGCCGCGATCAGCGCCGAGCCGAGCAGCACGCCCATATACTCATTGCCGATCCCGTAAAAGCGTATCCCCGAAAGGTAATAAGCACTGAGGGCCGACTGCGATATTAACAAAGTTCCACATGCAGCGTCCACGATCAGTACGCCAGCCGTCGCTATGGCGATTTTGCCAGGCGATGGTAACAAGGCGATGAGCGCCGTCACGAGAAAAATTGAGGCCAGATATTGCGCCAGAGTTTGAACGGGAAGCACAGGCGGGACGGACAAAGGCGCAATTAACAACGCTAAAGGCCATGCGGCGAGCATACGCACGCCGAACTGCAAAACGCGCCGCGCTAGTGGACGAGGCTCTATTCGAGTGGCGAGATAAAACCAAACCGCGAAAAAGACAAGTCCGCCGCCCAAAACGCCCAGCCCCCAGAAGAACGGCAGCTGGATTTTCTGATTGAGATATGTAAGACGGTCCAAACGCTCCAGGATCGTCCATGAGGCATCGTCATGGATCGACGCTCCAGTCATGGTAACCGGCAATGGAAGGGAAAATTCCGCCAGGATCGTCGGCGCAATGTCGCGCGCCGCGACGATCCCCGTTGTCTGTGTAGTGTCCGACGTCAAAAGATGGACACGCCCTCTGCCGGGAAGTCGGATGAACGGAGTCAGGCGATCCCATTGCCCGTTCGAATCAAGTGGCCCGCAAGGAACGAGGAAAAACACATGAACCGGAAAATTATTCGAAATCGAAGGACTGGGCTCTTGAACCTCTCCGGCAAAATGATCCAGGCGCATCAATGCGCGGCGGCGGTGCGCGGCGTACGCGGCGGGAGTCAAGACACCCGCCCTGTTTTCGCGCTCCAAACGAGCAAAATCGCCATCATGCACGACCACCAGATCGTTCACTAGAAGCGCGGATTTTGAGAGATCAGTGAGAAGCGGAGCGTCACAACGCATACCGCCAGGAGCGAGTGGATCGCGCGTAAAGCCGCCCGTCAGATGAGGCGCGCCTGGGAGAAAGAGATCGACAGGCCGAAATATTCCCGTGTCGTCTCCATCCGCGTCGCCGATCGTCGTGAATGAAATATGGGCGCCACGCAGAGTATCCGCCAGTGATCCCTGAAGGATCTCCCCCTTGCGAATGGTGTCGCCGGCGCCAAATGTTGCATAGACATCCGAGACCGGATCGGCGCCATGCGCAAGTCCCGGGGACATCAGCGCGCTTTGACCGTATTGCGTGGCGGCGAGGAGGTTTGGGCAATCAGAACGATGGAAATCAGCAAGCGTCAGATGATCCGCTATCACAATCAGAAGGTGTGGACGCGGTTCTGTGGCCGCGGCCTGCTGCGCCTGGACGGGGGATGTCCAGGGCAGCAGAGCCGCGATAAAGAGGAGGTTCAGACAGAAGCGGGTCACGCGCCGGCTGCTTCCAGGGCGATGCACTCGGCGGTGGCCAGAGCCTCCGCGAGCTTGGAGGCGTCCTTGCCGCCGGCCTGGGCGAACTCGGGACGGCCGCCGCCGCCGCCGCCCACGATCTTGGCGGCTTCGCGGACGATGTTTCCGGCGTGGACGCCGCGCCCGACCATGTCCTTGCTTGCCTTGACGGCCAGGGAAACTTTTTCGCCTTCACCACTGCCGAGGATCACGACGCCCGATTGCAGACGGTTCAGGATCTCTTCAATCAGTGTCCGAAGCGTCTCGGCGTCCGCGCCGGCGATCTGGGCATTCACCAATCGGAAACCGTTGATTTCCTTGGCGTTCTCGATCAGACTTTCGACTTGATTGCCCGCCGCCGCCTTTTGCAGCACGGCCAGCTCACGCTCGCGATCCTTCAATTGGGCCTGAAGCTTTTCCAGGGACGCCAGAACGTTCATCGGCTGCGTCTTCAAGAGGCTTGCCGCATCGCTGAGCAATCGCTCTTGATCGAGCGTGCGCATCAGCGCCGATTTGCCCGTGACGGCTTCGATACGCCGGACGCCCGCTTGAATGCTGCTTTCGCTGACGATCTTGAACAGGCCCGCCTGCGACGTATGCTTGAGATGGGTGCCGCCGCAGAACTCGACGCTGTAATCTCCGGCCTGCACGACGCGCACGATGTCGCCGTACTTTTCGCCAAACAGCATCATCGCGCCCATGTTCTTTGCTTCTTCAATCGGCTTCTCGAAGGTGCGCACTTCGATGTCGTCCATAATCTTCTCATTGACGAGAGCTTCCACCTGCCGAATTTCTCCCGGCGTCATGCCCTTGTCATGCGAGAAGTCGAAGCGCAGACGGTCAGGACCGACCAGCGAGCCGCGCTGCTGGACATGATCGCCCAGGATGACCTTGAGCGCCTTTTGCAGCAGATGCGTCGTCGTGTGATTGCGCTCGATGTTCGCGCGGCGTCCCTCGTCGATCCGCACGTCCAGGCGCTCACCGACTTTGATCTCGCCATGGCCGACCTGCCCGTGGTGGAACCAGTAGCCGCTGTCTTTGCGGGTTTCGAACACGTCGAACGCGCCGTCCTCCCCGCGCAGCCAGCCGCTGTCGCCCACCTGGCCGCCCGACTCCGCGTAGAACGGCGTTTGATCCAGGACGATCTGCACGCTTTCGCCTTCGGACGCCGACTGGACCAATGCGCCGTCCTTGACGATCGCCTGCACCACCGCCTGAGTGAGCGTCTCATTGTAGCCGACGAACAGCGTCGTCTTATGCTCCAACTGGCGCAGCTCGGGGATAACGCTGTCGATAAAGACCTCGCGCTCCTTGCCGCCCTCGGAGATCTTCAGATGCTGCTCCCAAAGCTCGGCATAGCGCGCCTGATCGACTTGCAGCCCGTGCTCCTGCGCCAGCTCCGTGGTCAGCTCGACCGGGAAGCCATACGTCGTGAACAGACTGAAAAGATCCTCGCCGCTCAAGGTGCGTGTCGTTTTGGTGTGCTCGCTCTCCAGCAGCGCGTTCAATCGGGCCGAGCCGGATTCCAAAGTGCGCCGGAACTGCCTTTCCTCGATCGTGGCGTAACGCAGGATCGTTTCGAGCTTCGCCTCCAGGTCGGGATAGTCGTCCTTGCGCGCTTCGACGACCACCGGCATGATTTCCGTGAGGAACGGCTTGTCGAGGCCCAGCGTCGTTCGTCCCGCCAGCACCGCGCGACGCATAATACGCCGCAGGACATAGCCGCGTCCGACATTCGACGGCAGTACGCCGTCAGCCAGGCAGAACGCCGTCGCGCGGACATGGTCGGCGATGCGCCGGAACGCGATGTCCGTTTTGTCATCGTCACTGCCGCCATACTTCTTGCCGGAAAGTTCTTCCAGCTTGCGCAGGATCGGAGCGAAGAGGTCCGTCTCGAACGGGCCGCGCAGGTTGGCGATGGCCGCCGCCGTGCGCTCCAGGCCCATTCCCGTATCGATGTTCTTCTTGGGAAGCGGGGTCAGCGTCCCGCCTTCGCCGCGGTCAAACTGGGTGAAGACGAGGTTCCAGATCTCCAGCCACCGCTTGTCGTCCCAAACACCGTCGGGCGTCGGGGGCAAGTGCGGCTGGGTGTCGAAGAAGATCTCGGAGCACGGGCCGCAGGGGCCGTTCGGTCCCTTGGAGATAACGCCCGCCGGCCAATAGTTGGAATGCTCGTCGAACCGAAAGATCTTGTTCTCCGGCATGCCGACTTTGCGCCAAAGCTCATAAGCTTCGTCGTCGGTCTCGAATACCGTCACGCGGATACGGCCCAGGTCCAACTTCAGAACGTCGAAGATAAACTCCCAGGCCCAGGCGATGGCTTCCGGCTTGAAGTAATCGCCGAACGAGAAGTTGCCGAGCATCTCGAAGAACGTACAGTGCGAGGTGTCGCCCACATCTTCTATGTCCGTAGTGCGCAGACATTTCTGCGCCGTCGCCACACTGTTACGCGGGGCGGTCTGAGTCCCTAAGAAGTAGGGCTTGAACTGGACCATGCCGGCCGACGTGAACAGCAGGGTCGGGTCGTCCGGAACCAGCGAGTCCGAAGGGAGCCGCAGCGCTCCCTTCGACTCGAAGAATTCCAGATAAAGACGGCGTAATTCACTTCCGAGCATTCGTTATCTCCCAAAAAGGCGTGCTTAGCCTACCATTATAGCACAGCCAATGAGAGAACCTAGTGCTTATACGCGATCTCGAACTTCAGATCGTTCCGATCGACGCCGCCAACATAGTGCGACTGCGACACGAGATGGTCCAGACGCCTGCCGAAGAAGTCGCGGTCGCTCACCGTCTGCAAGTTCACCGTATGCGGGATAGTTCCACGGATGGTCGTCAAATCACCGCTTTGAGTGACGGAATCTACGACAGTTCCGGACGGGAACGTCTTCAGCACATTCGCCTTACTGATCGACAGCGGCGCCAGAGCATCCAGTGGCTGGAAGTAGTAATCGCGCGAGTTGGACAGCTGCCGCCCCTGAGCATCCCGAGGACTGACGGAGATTTGATAGATACGTCCCCGATGAAATGTCGGCGCATTCCCGCCAAGATTTAGAACAATCTCCGTGGAGGCAGCCCCATTCGAACCATGGAAGTGCGGCTCTTTCGTATCATATCCAATATCCGTGGCGCTATAGCCATCAGTTCGGCGAATGACTTCCGCAATTTGCGCATCATAACTCGCCGCGCCCGGATAAGGCTTCCAGGCGATCTTCAGCGCGGCGCCATGAACCTTCGCGGGATGATCCATAGATTGGTTCGCCTTATTGATCGGCGCAAGCCACTCCATATACGGCCGGACGATCATTGGCGGCAGCACCGCGATCTTGCCTGCAGCGCGGAAACGATTGACGCCCTGTGACGGAAATTGCGGCATCATCATCACCATTTGTTTCGCCGTTTCGACAGCTGCGGAGGAGCGCGGAGCTGTCGAGGATGCATCAATACTCCAGCCCATAACCTCCGTAATCGCATGAAACGCCGGCAAATAGAAACACCCCTGCGCATCCGTTGTTACTTCCGGATAACCAAGATGCTGTGCATCATTGTAGTCACTGTGGTTTTCCATAAAATTGGCGGTAGAAAAGTAAGCCAAGTTGGGAGCGAAGGTAAAACCTGGAACAGGGCGGCCATCGTTAAATTGGATGCGGCCCGCAATCACGACGGGGGCATCGGCAAGAGCACGAGTCAGCCAGCTCTGGTAACCCGTTTTGTCGCCGTTCTTTGCGCACCAGACGCCCATCATATATTCGGCGAAGAAGAAATGCGGGCGCTTCGCTAGAATATCCTCAAGATATTGTCGGTCGTGCATCGAGGGTCCGCTCCCGGTTGTGTACCCCATGCTGTAAAGTTGGCTCTTTTTACAGAGGCGCAGGAGATCGAGATCCTCATCAGACAAAATCGAAGGAGCTTCCGGGCTTTCCGGCCACGATTTCCCATAGATCGTCGCAACCGTTACCGGGACCGCTCTGTTTCCAGCTGTAGACGCCAGTGTGAACTGCGCCAGATACTCTGGCGAGGCCGGCCATGGCGTCTCCTTCTTCTCAATGTCAGCGACGGTCAGAGGATTTCGAACTCCGGACGAGACAAGAGACAGCGCGGCGACAATCGCGACCACGGCGGCGCCCGTGGCCCCAGCCTTCATCCATTTTGAAGGCGTACGGAGCCCTTGAGATGCGCTCATCAGGGTCTGAATACGCCGGCCAATTTGCGAACGGAACGGGACGGCGCTCGCGCCGAGCGAACGTTCCCAGCGCGACGGCGCAAGGCGCTCGGTCAGCAGCAGCAGGCATTCGGCGTATTCGTGACGCGGGCATCCGCCATCGACCACCAGCGCATCGCAGGCGTTCTCCGCACTCTTCGCCATCTCGGCGCGCAGCGCCCAAAGCAGGGCTTGCGGCCACATCAGGGCGCGCAGCACCTTCGCCAGCAGCATCCAGGCGTTGTCGGACCGTTCAAAGTGCGCAATCTCATGCGCCAGAACCGCCTTCAACACCCTGGGCTCCGTATCTCCGATGAAATCTTCGGGAAGCCAAATTTCCGGCCTCCAGGCCCCGGCGAGCAGCGGCCCCCGAACTCCCGGAACAAGCCGCAGAGGTAGCGTCCGGATGGAACGCTCCCGGCACAACTCCAGCACCATGTCGGCTTCAGAGCCAGTCGAAATCAATACGCCATTACGCCGAAGGAGCGCCAGACCGATCTGCCCATATGCAATCCGTCCCAGCAGCAAAAGCGCGACAACAGCCCAAAGAGCGACGCCCACAAAATACGGCTCGGCGCCCACCGTCCACGAAGGCTTCGTAGCCGAAGCCGCCTTCTGAGTGGCCGACGCGGGAACGCCCCCCACATTGGCTCCCGCTACGGAAGAGGCGGGGGTGGAAGAAGGGGCGGCAGTCTCCGAACCTTGCATAGGCGGGACAGCATTTGCCAAAGGAGGCGCACCAACCGAAAGAGGCGCGGACTGTGCGATGTGATGCGAGGGCAATGAGACCCGCCAAAGGACGCGCATCGAAGGCGCGGCGTATACGGATGTCAGGATCAAAACCGCCAGAGTCGCCAGCGTCATGCGATAAACAAACGACTGGACAAACGGACCAAAGCGATGGGCGGCTCGGCCGATTCCCATCCCCGCCAGCAGCACGGCGCACGATTGCAGCAGCAGGACGATCCCTGATTGGATCGCCGACCGGCACAGCTCAAACAGCATTTCTGAGTTCATTGCTTCGCCTCCCGCCCTTCCCGCTCGATGAGTTCACGCAGACGCCCGATCTCTTCCGAGGACACCTCCTCATGCGTCAGCAAATGTGATACCAACCCGTACACAGATCCGCCGAAGACCCGGGACAGCAGATCGCGTGTCGCCGTCTCCGTCACTTCCTCGCGAGGCCGAATCGCCCGGAATACAAAGGTCCGATCCCGGACCTCATGACCAACTGCGCCCTTCTCCTCCAGCGTACGCATCAGCGTCTGCACCGTGCTGTGCGCAATCGGCTCGACCTCGCTCAGCACCTCCGTCACACGCCGCGCCGTCACTTCGCCCTCGTCCCAAAGCACCTGCATGATCCGCAGCTGCACCTTGCCCAATTTCAGTGGCTTATCGGCCATATCGCATCCCTCTAACAGACTAGATTTAGTAAACTAAACGACTGAACTAAGTTTACTATACTAAACGACGAATGTCAAGCCTTATTTTCAGGAAAAATGATATGCGTGAAAATCTAAGAGTCGCCCAGTGTGAGCAGATAGGCTACGGTTCCGATCCCAAGGACGGACAGGACGGCGACGCAGGTCATGACGATGCGGCTAGGCGGCTGGTAGTTGCCGTCGTCGATCATCGCTCGGGTTTTTGAGTAGGTGATCGCCGAGAACATCACGGCGAGGAGACCGAAGACGGCAAAGAGCAGGCCGAGCAGCGTGGCGCGGCCGTGTGAGGGATGGTGCGGGGGCGCCCCAATGGACGACAATTGCAGCTCGAAATAGCGCAGGCGGACGATCAGTACACCAAAGCCCATCAGCGCGATGCCCGTGCGCACCCAGGCGAGAAATGTCCGCTCGTTGGCTAAGTGCTCGGTCACTTTGGGAGAGTTCATGCTTTGTGTATCCATCATAACCGGCGTTAATGCCAGTGTAGCATAGGAAGCGCGGCCCGTTCAAATACTGGTTTTTCCTCTCCCCTCTTTGGTCAGGCGGATCACACTCCGACAATGGAACTATCGCCGCGGGAAGCGGCAAAGCAAGGCAGAAGGAAGTCTCACAATGTTTCCCATGGAATGGTTATCGCGCGGGCGCAAGCAGGGTCGGGAGTCGCGGCGGCAGGAAGATCTGTCGCAGATCAAGCTCTGGCGAGAGACCAGTCAATCACTGGCGGTCAGTATCGAGCAGATCTGCACGCTGTGCGAAGATCTCGCTCAGGCCGCCGCATCCGGCGAGACGGCCGGGGCTCCGGAAGACGCAATGGCGCAGGTGCAGGCGCAGATCGAAGCCGTGCGCCGCTATGCCGCCTGCATCGCCAGCGACGCCGCCGGGCCAACGGCCAACGATGCCCCCCCGACCGCTCCCGAGATCGACATCGACCCCTATTCATTGAAAGAACTTCAGCGGCTTATTATTTCGGAGCAGTGCGAGTAAGGAACCTATTCCCCCGTCGAGCTAAAGCTCGATTCCCTTTTTCCCAGCAAGGCCCTTCGGGCGGGAAAAAGGGCGTTCGTAACTGAGGTCCAGGCGAGTCTTGTCGTGGACTACGAAGAATTTCTTATCTGGAAACTCTCCTCAAACAAAACGGAACACTCGCCTGGATTATAATTATCAGCACCACTTTTCCCGGGCTTTAGCCCCTTGCTGGGAAAAGGGGGAAACGCGCTAAAGCGCGGGGGAATAGGTCACTCGCGCCTTCAAATACAGCTCATTCAGTTGTGAAGGCGTCACCGCCACATAATTCGGTCCCAACTCATCCAGCCTCTTCTTAATATCCCCAAGGTGAGTTCCCCAGTTCACAATGAAGGCGTTCACAAACGCCGGGCGCCGATCCCCCACCCGTTCTTTGATCTGAGCGGCCATTTCGCGCGGATTACCGCCGGTGACCGTGCGAAAGACAGTTTGTCCGGTGGGCAGTGGGTACGTCATCGCGTCGTAACCCTTTTCGCCAGCGTAGCCGTAATCAGGAACGAAGAACTTGGTGTTCGGGAGATGAACGCCCATCTCCCCGATGTCGGCCGGCTGGACGTTCATGTGCCGGATCGTCTTCAGATCCAGCTTGTCCATATACTTCGCGGTCCAGCCGAAGAACGACGTCAGGGCGTCGTCGCGGTCTTTGAGCGCTGTGGCCCAGTCGGGCGGATAGATATATCCGATACCGCTGACATCGCAGAAGAACTCGTCGTTCGGGGTGGCGTGGTCGTAATACCATTGGACCATGTTCGGCGCGACATCCAGCAGGGTCGGCCCCATGCCCCAGCCGATCGGGAATGTTCCGTGCAGCGGATCGTTGAAGTATTCCTGGAAGTTATTTTCCCAGGTGCAGAGATTGTCGCCATCGGAGATCGTGACAGCCACATACACCTTCGTGGGATCGAGCGTCGGCGCGGGCTTGTGCGTTTGCTTGTAGGTCTTGGCGGGCGCCCCGCTGAAGACGCTGAAGTTGGAGACGTTGTCCGATACGATGGTGACCTTGCCGAACCGCGACGCCAGGGAGACCCCGGGGCCTTCGCCGATGCCGTTGCTGTCGCCGGCGTACCAGTAGCCGCGCACGACGGAGTTCAGCGGCATTTTGGCGAAGATAGCTTCGATCTCGATCAGCTCCGCGCGCCCGTTGGCGCCGGGCTTGTCCTGCTCTCTCGGGCCTGTTACCCAAAGCGCCTGCCCGCGCCCGGCGACGATCTGATCAATGGCGCCCGTGTCCAGCGGCGCGTCCAGGGAAATGGACAGGTAAGGGTTGAGGCGGCGCAAGAGCTTCGTACGGACATAGCGATAGGCGTCGGCGTCGTCTTTGAACTTGCCGCGCAAATCCGTCTTGATCTTCAGATTCAGTTTTTTTGCCAGGTCCGGGCTTGCGACGATCTGGTCTTCCAGGCCGGCGATATCCACGGCGACATGAGGGCTGACATAGACGTTCGGATCGGTGACGACCGCGCCTTTGTAATCTTTTTGGAAAGTCGTCAGCAGTGAAAGCGGGTCCGCCGTCATGATGGGCGCGCCCGTGGTCCCCTGCGCCTGCAATTGCTGGAGCCAGAACTCATCGCTATCGCGGAAGATCAGATAAATGCGCGGCTGTTTGCGATTGACGATCCCCTGGAGCGTACTGAGCAGCAGACGTTCGTCCGACGCCGACTGGCGCACGTCAGCAACATAGAGATGCTCGGCGGGCGCGCTGCTGCGCGGCTGATACGTCTCATAGGGCCGGGGCGGCGTCGGCAGCTTTAGTCCTGTGTATTGCTTTGGCGGGGCAACATTCTTGATCCTCGTCAGAACGGCGGCCGTGCGTTCAGGCGAGAGAAGTTTCTTCTGCGCAAGAATCGCGACGACGCCGCGTTCCATCATCTGTTCCGTAAAATAAGCATCCCGATTACCGATATCCGGGTGGGTTGTCCAGATATCCACCGCGCCTTGGAACGCCGCATCGTGATGCACGATCATCGCGGCAGCCGGGCGCGTTCCCGATACGAGGATGGGGATGACTTGATCTTCGGCGGGCAGCGTCGTGGGATCGAGCGTCTGGACGGAACTGGGTCTGGCTGGGCCGAAGAGATCTTTCAGGCCGAGAGGATCGCGCGGCGAGACGCTGATATCGATCCCCGACGGCTCCGCGAAACCGCCGACGCCGATGCCGTCCGGGCCGAACAGCGCCGCATTCGGGTCGTGCCCCATGTCCGACCATGTCCAATTTCCCTTGCTGTCCTTCACACGCACCACCGGATGTGTGAACGGAATGCCGGTTAAAACGAAACCGCCGCCCGATTGGTGAAAGGCTCGAAGATTGGCAAACGCTTCTTTGGGAAAGAAGTTGCCATAGGGCGTCACAACAACGGCGTAGTTTTGAATATTCAGCTTCGCGGGATCGGCCAGCGCGCTGACGTCCAGAAGGTCCGTGGGGACGCCCGCCGCAGTAAGATCGGCGGCGATCTGCCGGGGAGAAACCCGCCCAAGCAGATCCGTGACCGGCATATCCGTTTGCAGCATAACCGCCGCGCGGGGCGCACTCGCCGGCGGATCTGCGGCCCTCGCGCCGATTGCCGAGAACGCCGTCGAAGACAAAAGCAAAACGGCCGTCAATGGCCATCGTTTCTTCATTCCGAACAGACCTCCGTACAAAAGCTCCCACGAAACCAAACTCTTCGCCAGTTTACCTCTCTCACTCCACATTTACTCCTCTCACAAAACGGAACACTCGCCTGGAATATAATTACAAACACCCCCATTCCCGCTCGAAGGGCCTTGCTGGGAAAGGGGGAGGCCGAAGTTTACTTCGGTGGGGGATAGGTCTCTCCCGCACGGTTGCCAAATCCCATCGGTTCGTACTATAATAGAATCACGCGAAACCAAATGCGAAGAATATCGTTCAAGAAGGTGACAGTGTATGTCTGGACATAGTAAATGGCATAATATCCGCCTAAAGAAGGGCAAGATGGATGCCGACCGCGGGAAGATCTTTACGAAGATCGCCCGGGAAATCATTGTGGCGGCGAAAGCCGGCGGCGGCAACCCCGACACCAACATCACGCTGCGCAACGCCATGGCGAAAGCCCGCGAGGCGTCGATGCCCGCCGATAACGTCAAGCGCGCCATTCAGCGCGGAACCGGCGAACTCGAGGGCGCATCCTACGAAGAAATGACCTACGAAGGATACGGCCCCGGCGGCGTCGCCATCCTGGTCGCGTGCCTCACGGATAACAAGCAGCGGACCGTCTCTGACGTTCGCTCCTACTTTACCAAAACGGGCGGACGGCTCGGAGAATCCGGCAGCGTCGGGTATCTGTTCGATCCGAAGGGCGTCATTATTATCGA
>JAOQAA010000493.1 GCA_025963815.1 Capsulimonas sp. | reverse complement strand
TGCGGGAGGGGTGGCCGAAGGCCGGGGTGGGTGGAACCAGGGAGAGGGACCGAAGGCTGGGGTAGAACTTCGTGCGAAGTGGTTGGGGATGAGGGCTAAATCTTTATTCGTCATGTCTAAAATAAGTGTTTATTTTACACTAACTATGGTATACTATCTCTGTAAGCGTAAATTGAACACTAACAAGGAGAATCCTATGCAGGTAGAGCTATTGATCATCGATCCGCAGATCGACTTTTGCGATCCCAATCGCGGCAAGCTGTATGTCAAGGGAGCGGAGCAGGATATGCACCGTCTCGCCCAAATGATCGACCGGGTGGGGACGAAGCTGGACGACATCCACGTCACGCTCGATTCGCACCACTATGTGGACATCGCGCACCCGATCTTCTGGAAGGACAGCATGGGCGCGCATCCCGACCCATTCACGCTGATCAGTGTCGATGACGTGGAAAATGGACGCTGGACGACCACGCAGCCGGGGATGTACCGGCGCGGGCTGGATTATGTGAAGACGCTGGCGACGGATGGCCGTTATGCTCTGTGCATTTGGCCCTACCACTGTTTGATCGGGACTGAAGGCCATGCGGTGATGCCGGAGCTTCAGGATGCGCTGACCGGTTGGGAGAAGCGCTTTGCCATGGTGGACTATGTGACGAAGGGCAGCAACATCTTCACCGAGCACTACAGCGCCATTCAGGCCGAAGTCCCTGATCCCACGGACCCGAGCACGCAGATGAACACAGCGCTGATCCAGACACTTCTTCAAGCGGACGTGGTTGTAGTCGCCGGCGAGGCCGGAAGCCACTGTTTGGCAAACACTGTCCGAGATATCGCCAATGGCTTTGGAAGTGACGACGCCATCAAGAAGTTGGTGCTTCTGACCGACGCCACTAGCCCGGTGACGGGGTTCGAAGCGTATCAGGATGATTTTATCAAAGAGATGACTGCACGAGGAATGCAGCTGGCGACGACGCAGGATTTCCTGCGCTAAGAAAGGATCCCGAAGATGCCTGTTATTAACGATCTGACATTGGAAATGAACGCACTGCCGACAAGCCACTACGGCTACTCGGCGACACGGATCGATGCGCTCGGCGCCACGGAGTACACACTGGTCACTATCGTGGTGGACGCCAGCAGCAGCGTCGCCGGATTTCAAGTGGAGCTGGAAAAGACCCTGAAAAGCATTGTCCAGGCCTGCCAGTTCAGCCCGGGCGACGACAACTTGCTGCTGCGGCTGGTGGAGTTCTGCGGCGATGTCCGTGAGCTGCACGGCTTCAAGCTGCTGGAGTGCTGCCGCCCGGCGGATTACGACAAGGTGCTGCATGTCGGCGGCAGCACGGCGCTGTACGACGCGGCCGAAAACGCCGTCAGCGCGACGATCGATTACGGCAAGCAGCTTGGGGTGGGCGGCTTCTCGGCCAACGCGATCCTGTTTGTCATTACGGACGGCGGCGACAACACCTCTAAGCATACGGCGCAAGGGGTGAAGGCGGCGATTACCAAGGCCGTCTCCGATGAGTATGTGGAAACGGCGCTCTCGGTTCTGATCGGGGTTAACGTCCGCGATAAGCAGGTCAGCAAGGACCTTCAGCAGGCGTATCAAGAGGGTGGCTTCAGCCAGTACATCGAGATGGCGAGCGCCAACGCGCAGACACTGGCGACGCTTGCGGAGTTTGTCTCCCGCAGCATCAGCATGCAGTCCCAGGCGCTCGGCTCGGGCGTGGCGCCGAAGCCGCTCAAGTTCTAAGAGCCGTGATGGAGAGTACGATGGGAACGAGAGACGATGCGATCCTCGGATGTATTTTGGGAACGGCGGCGGGCGACGCCCTCGGCCTCGCGGCCGAGGGACTGCCGATCCTCCGCCAGCGCAAGCTGTTCCCAAATCTGGACCGCCCGCGCCTGCTGCCCGATGCCCGAGGCATGGTCTCCGACGACACCGAGCATGCCTGCATGCTGGCCCAAGCGCTGATTGAATCGGCGGGCGACTCCGAACTCCTCTCGCATAGTTTTGCTCGGCGTCTACGGATTTGGTTTCTGGGACTGCCGGCAGGAGTGGGGCTGGCGACTCTGCGCGCCTGTCTCAAATTGCTTGTGGGAACGCCTCCCGAACGCAGCGGCGTTCGGTCCGCCGGAAACGGCCCCGCAATGCGCAGCGCCCTGCTCGGCGTTTGTTATGGCGATGCCCCGGAGCGCCTGAGATCTCTGGTTCGGGCGTCCACGCGCATCACGCACACCGACCCCAAAGCTGAGGCCGGCGCGATGGCGGTCGCGGTTGCCGCTTATGTCTCCTCGCAGCGTCTGCCGGCAAATGAGATCACGCAGGCCTTTCGCGTCATGCTGCATGACTTTGTGACGGAGCCGGAGACGCTGGAGCGTTTGGATGCGGCGATCGAAAGCGTTGGGCGCGCGGAGAGCGTGACGGATTTTGCATCTCGTATCGGCGCGGCGGGATATGTGAGCGGCTATATCTTGCAAACCGTGCCCATAGTGGTCCACTGCTGGCTGAGTTACCCGAACGACTTTCGTCAGGCAGTCAGCACGATTATTGCCTGCGGCGGCGACACGGACACCACGGCGGCGATCTTAGGCGCTATCGTCGGCGCGGGCGGCGCGCCGATCCCGCAGGAGTGGCTGGATGGTATTTGCGAGCGACCGTGCAGTGTCGCTTGGATGACGCGGCTTGCGGGACAATTGGCGAGAGTTTGCGAAACCGGCCAGTCCGAGCGACCGATCGATACACTCTTTGCGCTGCGCTTCGCGCGCAATTTTGGTTTTGCCCTTGTCGTTTTGACGCATGGGCTGCGGCGGCTCCTGCCTCCGTATTGAGGAAACACAATGGATGTCTATCTGGAAGGCAAGCAAAAGATTACCCTGACGCAGGCGGATTTCAAGGCGCAGGGGGGCGAAGGCGCCGTTTATGTCAAGGGCGACACGGCGTACAAAGTCTATAGCTCTCCGGGAAACACCGTGCCTGAGGGGAAGGTGCGGGCGCTGTCGGCGCTGACACTGCCGGAGATCCTGCGGCCGGAGGCGATGCTGACGGACAAGCAGCGCGATCCCATTGGCTATGCGATGCGCGCCGCCCCGAAGGGGTACCCGCTGTGCCAGATCTTCCCACGCGCCTTTCGGGACCGCAAGGGCTTCACGCCGGACGCCGCGCTGGAGCTGGTGCGCCGATTGCAATCGGGAGTGAAACACGTTCACGCGCAGGGGCTGCTGATCGTCGATCTGAACGAGATGAACTTCGTGGTCGATGAAGCGCTGGACAAGCTCTACTTTATCGACGTGGACAGCTACCAGGCGCCGGGGTATCCGGCGACGGCGCTGATGGACAGCGTGCGCGACCGACATGCCCGGGACTTCAGCGAGGCCACGGATTGGTTCGCCTTCGCCGTCGTCTCGTTTCAAATCTTCTCTGGCATTCATCCCTATCGGGGAAAGCACGCAAAGTGGAAGACGCTGGATGAGCGGATGCAGCAGAACGTCTCGGTTCTCAATCCCGATGTCAGCGTTCCCGGGGCGTGTTTGTCGTTCGACGTGATCCCCGGGGCGTATCAGGACTGGTACCGGATGGTGCTGGATGGGGGCCAGCGCGTTCCGCCGCCGCAGGGTGCTTACGGCGCGATTTATCTTGCGCCGCGCATGGCGACGGCTCCGGTAAGCGCGAGCTTCGACATCGATGAAATGCGGGAGTACGACGCCGATATCGTGGACTTCGTCAATGGCCTCGTTATTACGGCGCGGGGTGTGGTGATGGGTGGCGTGACGGTGCTCGGGGCAGACGCCAAGATCGGGATCGCGCCGGGCGGGAATCAGGCGGTCGCGGCCTGGGCGGAGAATGGGTATATTCGGTTCTACGACCTCCAGCGGGGGCGGCCGATCGACACGCGCCTTGCCGGAGACAGTGTGATGTCCAGCGGCGGGCGTTTGTACTTCCAGCAATTCGGATCGCTGCTCGAAGTCGATCTGGTGGCGCTGCCGCTGGCTACTCTCGTCAGCGCGCGCGCCGTGGCGAACGTAATGCCGCAGGCGACGCAGTTGTTCGAAGGCGTCGCGGTGCAGGACGTCCTTGGCGCCTGCTACGTTTCCATGCTGCCAAGGCGGGGCGAAAGCCGGCAAGTGCGTCTGGCGGAGCTGGACGGCGCGCGGATCGTGAACGCCGCATACAAAGAACGTGTGCTGATCGTCATTGCCGCCAGGGGCGGACGATACGATAAGTACGTCGTGCGCTTCGCCTCCGATTTTCGGCGCTACGATCTGCGCCGGATCGAAGATATCGCCGCTCCCAGCATCAACTTCGTGGTTCTGGACAGTGGGGTGTGCCTGCTCCTGGACGAGGATGGCTCCCTCGAGATCTTCGCGCGTGATCTGGATTCGATTCAGTATCAGCGCTGTGAAGAGACCGGACTGGACGGCGACTGTCTCCTGCTGAAAAACGGCTCGCAGGCGCTCTTTGCGCGCGGTCCGAAGCTCTTTAAATTTGCAATGAGGGAGGAGAACTGAGATGGCGCGGCTGATTATGACGCCAGATCGGTTGGAAAGCCTCGCCAGAACGATATTGAGCTACAGATGCGGCTGCTGCGCCCAGAGCTTTGTGTCGTCCTGAATTTGACTGACCTGGCGGCGCAGGCTTCGGCATATTTGGAAAGAGAATTTATGATCATCGAATCGCTTTTGGATACGGACCTTTATAAGTTTACGATGCAGCAGGTGGTGTTCCATCGGTTCCCGCAGGCGACGGCGGAGTATGAGTTTCGACTGCGAAGCCAGGGGATCGATCTGCGGCCATACGCCGAGGAGATCCGGGCGGAAGTCGCTCATCTCTGTGATCTGCGCCTGAACGATGAAGAGATTGAATACCTGCGCACAGTCCGCTATTTGCACCCCAGCTATGTCGAGGCGCTGGAGCGGTTCGAGCTCGATCCGCAGGCGGTCCAAATTACCACGGATGGCGAGTTTGAGATTACAGTTAAGGGCAATTGGTTTCAGACGATCTTGTTCGAAGTGCCGCTGCTGTCCATCGTCAACGAGGTTTACTTCCGAAACACGCAGTCGATGACGGAGGAGCTTCAAGCGGAAGGACGGCGGCGCCTGGAGGAAAAAATCGGATGGATTCAGGATTCGGAATTGACGCGTTTCAATCTGATTGAGTTCGGTACACGCCGCCGCTACAGTCGTGATTGGCAGGGAGAAGTGGTTCAGGAGCTGAAGGCGCGCCTGCCCGATGCGCTGATGGGAACGAGCAATGTCCACTTCGCGCGGACAAACGGCCTGCGTCCCTTCGGCACCATGGCCCACGAGATTTTGCAGGCCTGCCAGGCGTTCGCCCCGCTGCCCGAGTTCCAGAAATTCGCCTTTGAGACCTGGATGCAGGAGTATCGTGGCGACTTAGGGATTGCGCTCTCCGACGTCGTCGGCATGGACGCCTTCTTGAACGACTTCGACCGCCTGTTCAGCAAAGCCTACGATGGCGCGCGTCACGATTCGGGTGATCCGTATGAATGGGGCGAAAAGCTCATTCGTCACTACACAAAATACGGCATTGACCCACGCACCAAAGCCGCCGTTTTCAGCGACGGTCTGACGATCCCCAAGGCGATCGACCTCGCGCGCCACTTCCAGGGACGTATTCTCACCTCATTCGGCGTTGGAACGAACCTCACGAACGACTTAGGCGTTGAGCCTTTGCAGATCGTGATCAAGATGACCCAGTGCAATGGTCAGCCGGTGGCGAAGCTGAGCGACAGTCCGGGCAAGACGATCTGCAAGGATCAGGTGTATTTGGATTATCTGCGCGGGGTGTTTGCGGGGAAGGGTGCGTAGCCCTTCGCCAATCCCTCGGCTTCGACTTCTGACCTTACTCTCCCAGATTGACCTCAAAAGGGGGCGAGCGCTGTGCGCTGAGGTACTGCCCTCCCCAATGGCACATCATCAGCAAAAGCGGCTCCAGGGTTTTGCCGAATTCAGTGAGTGAATATTCGACCTTTGATGGGACTTGCTTGAACACTTCGCGGTGGATGACGCCGTCGTGTTCGAGTTCCCGGAGCTGCAAAGTCAATATTCGCTGACTGGCTTCAGGCACTAGGCGGCGCAGTTCGCCAAACCGCTTTTTATCCTCCAGCAAATTGTAGAGAATTAATCCCTTCCATCGCCCCCCGATCACATCAAGTGTCGCCCCCATTGGGCAGCGCACTTGCCATGTCTTGCTGCTCTCTAGCGGCTTTTCTTCGATCATTTCTCCTCCATTATTACACTTCGATTGGTTACATTTATGTTACTACAGAACATTAATGTGCCTAATTGTATATTATTCACAATCCTGGCATACTAAGCGCTAGCTGATAATCCTAAAAGGAAAACACATGAACCGATGGATGATGTTCCTCGTCGGGGTAGGAGTTTTCACGACTCTTGGCGTCGCTGCCGCCGCCCAACAGGCGCCGCCGCCCGGCGCAAGCGCCCGGGTGGATGCGATCCGGCGGCGCGGAAAGCTGCGAGTCGCGGTCTTGAACGAGTACCCATGGCTCAAGGAGACTACCCGTAAGGGACGCCCGTTTGAAGGACCCGCATGGCGGCTCGCGGAGGAATACGCCCGGCAGCTGGGGGTGACGCTGGAAACGGTCCCGGTTGATTTTGACACGAAAATCTCCGTTCTCGCCAGCGGACAGGCTGACATCACCATTGCCCCGCTGTTGGCGACGCCGGAACGCGCAAAATCGGTGGACCTCATTCTTTACTCGGTTTCCGCGCAGTGTCTTTTCGGACGGGCGGACAATCCAAAAGTAGCGCGGGCCGCTGGCGTTGACGACCTGAACCGGCCTGAGATTACGATTGCCTATATCGCCGGCTCGCCGCAGGGAACGTGGCTGCAGAAGCGGCTTCCGCGCGCCGTTCGCCGCCCAATCCCCGGCACGCTGGCCGATGTTCCGGTCGACGAGATCGTTTCGCGGCGGGCCGATGTTACGACAATCGATAAGTTTTTCTTCACCGGATTGGCTCAAAAGACGCCGGGGCTGATCGCTTTGCCCAAGGATTATATGGCCAGCCGGGAGCTGCCAATCCCCATCGGTATGGCAATCAGCAAGGGGCAGCCGGCGTTTCTGAAATGGCTGCGGGCAGTCGCAAAAGCCGTCCATTCGGAAGTCGCCGCCGAGGAGGCGCGCCTGGAGAAGGCGGGAAGCGGATTCTAACATCGGCAGTCAAATTGATAAACAGAAAGAAAGCAAGATGCAGACAAACATAACTTCTCTCAAAATCGTCCTTGGCGCCGCAATCCTCGTTGCGGCGTTCCCAAGTGCTGTTCACGCCCAGCAGGCGCATTCCGCAACCGAGCGGCTGAACCAGCTCGGTCCCGAGAACACCTGGCTAGCGCCGCGCGTGGGCCGGTGGGACGTGACGGAAACGCAATGGAAGTCGCCGGGAGCGGCGCCGATTATTACACACGCCGTGGCGGAGCGTAAGATGATCGGCTCCTTCCTTCAGGAAACCCTATTCGCCGTGTCCGGGCCGCGAAAGGTCCTGCGGATGGATTATCTGAGCTTCGACCGCGTCGAAGGCCGCTGGAAGTACGTCTCGATGGACATGCGCGTCCCTGTCGGACTGATGCCCGCAGCAAGCTATGGGCGCGAGCAGCGGGGGCTTATCGCCATTCAGTACGACCCTTTCGCTGTTGCCGGGGATGGAGTGAATGTGTCTGGGCAAATGCTGCGGATGCAAGCAAATATCGTCCGGCAGGATGCCAACCACGACCGCAAAGACCAGTATTTTATCATGTCTGACGGTTCCGGCAAACGGTGGCTCGCCCACCAGTACACCTATACCCGCCGTTCATAACTGGCGCCGCCAAGCAGTTTGGTCAAGGAGATCGGAATGAATGCATTGATTTCTCGTCGAGCGTTCGTGGTCACAGCACTGGCTGCCCTCGCGGGCTTCGACACGGGCCGAGTGGAGGCGCAAGTCGCTGACGCGCGGCCGCCGACAGTGGACACGTCAAACACCGCTGAGATCGCGCCGGGCGTCTTTGTCCTCGGCGACCACCGCGTCTGGCTTGTGCCAAACATCGGCATTATTCTGGGCCGTGACGCTGCACTGGTCGTTGACACCGGCCTCGGTCCGGCGAACGGGGAGGCCGTGTTAAAGATGGCCCGCAAGCTGGCTGGTCCGCACCGGCGGCTGTTTCTGACCCTGACCCACTTTCACCCGGAACATGGTTACGGCGCCCAGGCGTTCCAGTCCGACGCCACGATTATCTACAACTGGGCGCAGCGGGATGAGCTGGCGCAAAATGGCGAGCGGTATCTGGGGCTCTTTCGCCAAACACAGAGCAAGGCGGCGGCGGAGGCCCTGCGCGGCGCCAAAATCGTGATGCCGCACAAAGTTTACAAAGGCGCGTTCACCGAGATTGACCTCGGCGGACGTCTCGTTCGGCTGCAAACATGGGGGATGGCGCACACGCGCGGAGACCAGACCGTTTTTTTGCCCAAAGAGCGCGTTTTGTTTGCCGGGGATCTGATTGAGGAGGGGATGTTCCCGATCTTTCCCTACTTCCCACCCGCCGACACGAGTATAAACGCCGCTCACTGGGTTCGTATCTTGAAAGGCTTCGCCCGGCTCCAGCCGAAAGTGATCGTGCCGGGGCATGGAGCCCCGGGCGGCTTTCCGATCGCCTCGGCGCTCGCGTCGCACATCGAAAACGTCGGACATCAAGTCCGGGCGCGGCGGGCAGCCGGCCAGTCGACCCAGCAAATCCTGGCGGAGTACAAGCCGCAAATCATTAAGGGGTATCCCGGCTGGGAACATCCGGGTCTGCTGGACTGGGAAATCCGGTACTTCGCGTCGGTGATCGACTCGGCGTGATGGAGCCTCTGTGATGGTTGCTTCTACCGCTCCAATAGTCCCGCCAGCGACTGCACGCCCTCTTTCACCACTGGAGCAAGCTCCTGAGCCGTCTCACCCGTCCCATTACTGACCGCACCCGCGAGATCCTGGGCGGAGCCGGGCGGCAGCATGCGCTGGAGAACGGCGCCCAGAGCCTGGGTGGCGAGGGTGGAGGTGATGTCGCTGCCGCCGGTGAGCAGCAGGCTTTCGATGAGGGGGAGATTGTCGGCGAACGCTGCCTGCACTAAGTCGCCGGTGTGCGCGGCGGCGGCGGGATCTTTGGACGGGTTGATCAAGGCGTTGGCGAGGCGGGCGTCGCCGCGCACGGCGTTCGCGATCAAGGCGAGCATGTTCGTGTGACCGGCGCCGCCATTTGTCTGCTGGGCGAGAAGATCTTGCAGGGTAGTGGGGTTACTGCGCGCGGCGGTCGCGAGCACGGCGGCCCACCCGCTCTGGCCGTTCAGGTCGAGCGTCGACCCCTGAGCCGCCTGCGCCAGCGCCAGGCGCGCCATGGGGGCGGCCTCGCCGAGCGTGCGCGCCAGGAATTGGTCCTGGGTTTCTTTGAGAATTTTGCGCTCGTTGTCCCGAGCGAAGTTCTTTGCGCCGTTCACAAGCACCCGGCTTCCGCCGTCCGTTAGCCTGCGGGAGAAATCGCCTGTGAGGCTGGATGCGCCTCGAAGGGCGCCGCCGGCGACCTTGCCGCCGGTCTTAATCACGCTGCGCGTTCCGCGTCCGAAGAAGCGGCCGATCCGGCTGCCGAATAGCTGGCCCATGCCTTTGCCGACAATGCCGCCCGCCGTGTTCGCGACGACGCCCATTGCGCTTTCGCCTGTTTTAACGGCGGCTCGGCTGGGAGCTTTGCGGAGATCATCGACCTTTTGACCAAGCGTGACGGCATCCGCCATCGCCTGAGCGGCGCGTCCGATGTTGTGACGGTCTGCGGGAGACTGCGCATGGGCGGACGAAGCCATGCAGGCAAGCGCCGCGATCCCAAGCGCCGCCGCATATCGCCATCGTGATCTGTTCGTCGTCATCTCAGTGTCATCCCCTCGCCGCCGTCAATTTTGATAACATCATTATCGGCGTCTTGGGCGAATTTTATCATGGTTTGGATAGAATAGCAAGGAAGCGAGAGGCGTTATGGCTTGTCATTGGCGATCGTCGGAGTGATGAAGACCAGCAGTTCCTGGTCGGCGATCCGTCCGCCGCCGCGCGCCAGGTTGCCGATCAGGATCGGCTCTCCGCCGCCGACCTTGGCGACGAGCTTTGTTTCCTCGACTTCCTCCTTGTTCGCATTGGTGATCGAGCGTCTGGTGACGACCGGACGCAGAAAAAGCGTGATCGAATTATCTTCGTTGACTCGCGGGGTGATGAAGACGGAGCCTCCGAGGAACAGGGGGAGTTTTGGCGCAGCGCTCAAATTGGCCGAGACTTCGGTATTGCAGACTGCGGTCACGGTTGAGGCGCTGAGCGATCCGCCGGACTTCGTGAGCGCCGCCAGCAGTTTGGCGACCCCGTCGCCGGACGCCTGCTGAATGCGCGTATCCGCCCCCGCCATGATTGTCGCCGCCGTCTTCTTGTCCGGCGCCTTTCCGAGCAGAGTGAGCGGGACGCCGGACGAGGTGACGTCCCAGGTCTTCGCGCTCACAAACTGCACACGCATTTGCACCGATCGCTCCGGCACGTCCAGCATCTGCACCATCTCCTGGACATTGTGGAACCCTGTGTCCGTCCCCACCACCACGAGCGCCTTGCCCGCCGGCGCGGCGGCGACGCTTGTGACGCCCTCGGGCAAGTTTTCCGGCTTGTTCCAATGGAACGTCTCAATGACGCTCTGCGGCGTGGCTGCGCGCAGGGCTAGCTCGTGACTGCCGGCGTCCGCCGGAGCGGCGGGGGAGGCGTGCGCGCCCCCAAGCGTACAAATCAGCTGGGCGGAAACGGTGAAGGCGGTCCAGCGGCGAAGGTTGGAATGACGGTGGTGCATGAAGTCAGTATACAGGAGCCGAATCGCACTGTCAAGCGCTGCGGGAACCGGGTATTATCGAACGTGGACGACAGTTCCCTAAGAGAAGGAAATCAAGACTTTATGGCGCAGGAATTTGCAAGCGATCGTTACGACACAATGCTTTATCGCCGGTGTGGGCGCAGCGGCCTGAAGCTCTCGGCGATCTCCCTGGGCGCGTGGGAGACCTATGGCGGCTATCGGGGTGAGGATGTGGCCCGCGAGTGCTTCTTCAAGGCGTTCGATCTGGGGATCACGCACTTCGATCTCGCGAACAACTACGGAACACCGCCGGGCAACGCCGAAACTGTCTGCGGCAAGATCGTGAAAGAGATGCCCCGCGATGAATTGATCATCTCCAGCAAGGCCGGATACACAATGTGGCCTGGTCCTTACGGCGACTGGGGCTCGCGCAAATATATTATCGCCAGCTGCGATCAGTCTCTCAAGCGCATGGGACTGGAATACTTTGACATCTTCTATCACCACCGGCCCGACCCGGACACGCCGCTGGAAGAGACCTTGGGCGCGCTCGATACGCTCGTGAAGCAAGGCAAGGCGATCTACGCGGGCGTCAGCAACTACGGCGGCGCGCACTTCGCCGACGCAGTGCGCGTGGCGGACCGCAAGAACTACGCGCCCATTACGATCCACCAGCCGTACTACAACATGCTGGGGCGGACCGTGGAATGGGACCTGCTTCCGCAGACCGAGCGCGCCGGGACCGGCGTCATTCCCTTCTGCCCGCTCGCCTCGGGCCTGCTCACGGACAAGTATCTGAACGGCATTCCTGAAGGCAGCCGCGCCACGGACCGCTGGGGCGAAGACTGGGTCAAGAATAACCTCTCGCCCGAGCGCCTCGCGACACTCAAAGAGCTGAACGAGATCGCCAAGCTGCGCGGCCAAACCCTGGCTCAGATGTCCCTTGCCTGGCTGCTGCGTCTGCCCGCGATCACCAGCGCCCTGATCGGCGCTTCGAGCGCGAAGCAGATCGAAGAGAACGTTGCGGCGTTAAAGAACCTGGAGTTCAGTGAAGACGAATTGACGAAGATCGATGCACTGACGAAGAAGCCTGCGTAATTGCTGCTCAATGTACCGAAAATTCAGCCTCCCGCGCATTGCGCGGGAGGCTGAATTGCGTTTTCGAGGTTAGTGGCTGGGTCGGTAGTAGCCGAACTTGTACGTTCCAACCAGCGGATCGCTGCCGAAGACCGCCGTGTTGAAGGTGACTGTTCCCGTCACGGCGTGCTTGAAGAGGTAGTGTCCGTTGGCGCCGTAGGCGACATCCGTCGGCGCGGAGAACGTGACGCTTCCGCCTTCGCCGGCGCACTCCATGTAGGGCATGTAGTAACCGGCTTTTGCGGTGTTGGCGACCGGGTCGCCGCCCCACGCCGCGTTCGTGAACGTGACTGTTCCGGTGGTTCCGTAGTTGAAGAAGTAGTGTCCGTTGGCGCCGTAAGCGGCTTCTATCGGCTGGTAGAACGATGCGGCGCTTCCTTCGTTTACACTCTTCACGTATGGCTTGGAGTATCCGGCTTTCGCGACCCCGGCGATCGGATCTCCGAACGTCGCGTTGTTAAACGTCAAGGCTCCCCCAATCGCGTACTTGTAGAAGTAGCTGCTATTGGCGCCGTACGCGACGTCCACCGGCGTGGCGAACGATGCGCTCTGGTTTTCGTTGGCGACAAAGCTATAGTTCGCCGATCCGCTCAGCGAGTCGATCATGGCCTGGCCCTTAGGCGATCCCCATCCCGTTACGAGATCGTATCCCGTCACCGCCGGCTTGCCGTTATTGCCCGTCGTGGTGTCATTGAAATACGTCGTGTAGCTTGCGCCTTTGCCCAGGGCATAAACGGCGGGGTTGATGAAGCCGGCGTTTGGCTTGCCGTGCTGCGCCGCCTGCTGGTTGACCAAGGCCATGAATCCGGCCCAGAGCGGCGACGCCGCGCTGGTGCCGAGCACGCCGCCCGATCCGCCATTATTGTAAACACACCAGATGTTCGTGGCGACCATCGAGACATCGGGACAGTTGCGCTGGGTGGTGGAGCCGCCATTGGCGGTCATGCTGATCCCCTGCTGCCAGCTGGGAATGGCGAAGTTCGGGCTGATATAGCCGCTGCTTCCACTCCAGCCGTCTTCTGAGGTCAATGGGCCGCCGCCGCCGTTTGTCGACAGGTTCGTGCCGCCGACGCTGGTCATATAGGCGTTGTCGTCCCATCCGAACGGGGACGCGGAGTAGCCGCTGTCGCCGGAAGCGTTGAACACGGATTGGCCCTGCGCCGCCATCTGCTGCAGGATCTGGTTGAGGGTCGAGGGTGGAGGACTGACGCTCCAGGAGGAGCTGACTTGCTTAGCGATGTTTTCCACGGCCATCTGGTTCCAGATATCCGCTGCGTTATTGCCGGTATAGAACCGGATATTCGCGCCTGGAGCCATGGCGTGCTCCATCTCGATGTCCAGCGACTGCTCCAGTGTGTTATCGCCGGCCGCCGGGCTTCCCGAGACTCCGTTGAGCAGTACCTCGGTGATATTGGCGGGAGGCAGCCCGGTGGTCGTGCAGTAGGAGGCGATATCGCTGGGGAAGTAGCTGCCGAATTGGAACAAGCCGATCGTCTGCCCGGCTCCATCCAGAGTGGCCTTAGGAGCGTAGGCCGCGCGGAAGTCGAAGGAGATGAATTGTGCTCCCGGGCCGGAACCCGCGCTGGATAAGGCCACTTTCGATTTCGCAGCCAGCGGCGCGACATGCGCGTTGGAGTGCGGAAGCGAGTAGTTATCGAGCCCGGTGACGCCCAGGATCGGAATGGCTTTATCCAGCGCGGGCTCGGTGTCCGGTCCAAAGAACGTCCGGTTCTCGGTCGGGTGCTGGTAGACGAGCATGTTGACGTGAAAAGTTTGCTCAATATTGGAGATTGGCGCGCCTACATCCACGATCATACGATTCCCGTACGTTGAGTTGACGGTAAACCCCTGCGATTTCAGGTAAGTGATGACCGCGCTATACTGCGCCTCGGTAGGAGCGAACGCCGCGTTGTATTCCTGAGTAGTCAAGTAGTGATGGTAGTTTGGACTCTGCGGGTCGTAAATCTGCTGGAGCAGGGAATCGAGCGCGCCCTGGTTTCGCGCCGGGAGAGAAACGGCGAGGTTAAGACGCGCATTCTCCGCCATGTGTCCGAGCGAGTGAGATCGAGTGACGCCGGGGTGAATACTGTGTCCGCCGCGTAGACCAAATAAAGCTTGGGCCTGACTGGAATGAGCGCTGGCGAGGGTCAAGAGGGCGCAGGCGCCGATGGCGCCATGCAATTCCGGAAAGAGTTTTCGTGCACGAGCAGACCGAACAGCGCCCTTATTTTTCAAGGGCTGCCTTACTGGGAATTGCATGTGATCTTCCTCCTACATTTGGGATTGTCTGTATTGCGATTAACGCAAATAGATTTAACGAGCACATCGAGCTGCCAGCGGTGCATCGTTAAGATCGCGCTAAGTCTATCACAGTTTGATGCGCCTGTCAACGATTTTCAATCCACAAAAAAACCACCAATCTAAATGCAATCCAAGAAGACGAGTGACACTTACGCACAGCGAGGGTATAGGTATACATGGCAACCGAAAATATCCGCACCGTCATGGACATTCTTGCGGCGACTTATCATGGCCGAGGCTCCGTCGAGCTGGGCGATCCCTACAAAGTTCTCACCGCCACTGTCATCTCGCAGCGCACGCGGGAGGAGCAGACGACTGCTGTTTCCAACCGTATTTTTGACCGTTATCCCGATATCGCCGCGCTCGCTGACGCCGACGAAGCCGAATTGTTCCCATTGCTAGTGGGCAGCCAGTACCCTGAGACGAAAGCGCCACGCCTGATCGCGATGGCGAAGATTCTGCGCGATAAGCACGGCGGTCAGGTTCCCAACGATATCGACGCCCTGCTGGATCTTCCCGGCGTCGGCCGCAAGACGGCCAACTGCGTTCTGATCTACGCCTTCGAGCGCGAAGCGCTGTGCGTGGATATTCACTGCCATCGCATTTCCAACCGTCTGGGCTGGGTGGAGACGCAGACGCCGGATCAGACGGAGAAAGCTTTGGAAAAAGTCATGCCGCGCGACTTATGGGCCGGCAGCAACCGACTCTTCTTGCAGCATGGGCGCGCGATCTGTCTTCCCGGCATTCCTAAGTGCTCCGAGTGTCCAGTGCGCGAGTGGTGTGAGTACGGACAGGATCCGAAGACCGCCAAACGCTAAGGCCGGCGTGTTACTTCTCGTCGCGCAGAAACATCTCCGTCACCCACACCTCGCCCTTGGCGTTGCGGCACACGCTCACGCCTACTTTGGTGTAGATCGGCTGCAGGAGATTGGTACGATGCTCTGGGCTGTTCATGAATACTTTGTGTCCGAAGTCGGCCGTGTATTGATTGTTGGGAACGCGGCAGTATTCGATGTTCTCGCCGACCGTCAGCGCTCCAGGAGCATCGGCTCCCATGTCCGTGAGTGTTTTGAGATATCGCTTCATCGGGGTGGTCATGCCGGGCGTGGGCGAGTGGTGGTCGAGATAATTTAGGGCGCACATCTCGCGCGAGTGGTCGGTGGCGGCGCGCATTAAGATCGGGTCGGTCGTGAGCGCTCCAAGGCCGCGCCGCGTTCGCTCGGCGTTGATCTTTTCGATAAACTGCTGCTCCATTATTGGCGCGCTCTGCACGGCGACGGGGTGGCTTCCGGCGGGCGTGGCGACCGGAATAGAGGGGGGAGCGCCGGCGGCGCTCCAATAGAGACTGGCGATGATAAGTGCTTTGATCATAAAATACTCCGCAATTCTTTGCGAGATGGGCAGCGGCATTGCTGTCGTCTCGTTGATATGCGTGAGTATAGGGGGCGAGCGTGAGAGGGAGGTGAGGCGCGCGTGATCTTTGCGTGAGATTTGCCGGGAATGGTATAATCTCTGTGCTATGGGCGTTTGCCGTCGGTCGCATTCTTCGATCCCCTGTGGCGGAAAGCGTATTCTTTTCCCGTGCCCGACCATCAAACCACTACGCCTTCGACGTGCTCGTCCCGCTCCGCCGGCATTGCCGCAACTGTCCTGCTGACGGTGATCGTCCTGCTGGTTTGCCTGATCCCCAAAGCCGAAAACGATCTTTTCTTCGAGCTGCGCACTGGTATGGATATCCTGCGCACCGGGCATCTGCCGCGTGTCGACACGTATTCTTGGGCGAATGCCGGGACGCGATGGGATGTGCCGGAGTGGCTGGCGTTCGTCCTCTATTCCCTGGCGTTCAAGTCCGCAGGATTTTTTGGGACGTGGCTGGTGATGGCGCTGCTGACGGTCGGCGCCGTGTGGATTGTGTGGTTTTGGCTTGCGCCGAGGGTGGGGCGCCCGTGGGCGTTTCTGCTCGCGAACCTGACTCTGCTTGGGATGAACGACTGCATCCAGGAGCGTCCTTACGCCTTCACGTATTTGTTGCTGGCTGTGTCGCTCGTCATCTTGACGCGCGCTCGGGAGAGATTTGCGTTATCAAGTCCCAAGAATTTGTGGGGCGGCTTGGGCTGGCTGCCGGCGATCTGCGTTCTCTGGGCAAATCTGCACCAGGGTGTGCTCGTCTTCATTTGCTTGCTGGTGGCTTACGCTGTTGGCGACGCCGCCGTGTGGCTCTGGTTGAGTCGCCGAGGCGATCCCGGCGCTGTGTCCCATGGGCGAAGCGCGGCGCGGATGCTGGCGGTGGCTTTTGCCTGCGCCGTCACCGTCATGGCGTCGCCATATGGGTGGCGCATCTATTGGAACGTCTTCATCACGCTATGCGATCACAATCTGATGTCGAACGTCACGGAATGGAACTCTGTCGCGGTGCTGCCGTTCGCGCAGCTTCAACCGCTGATCTTCCTCTCGGCGATCGTATTCGGCGCGCTCGCGTTCAGCCGCCACAGGAGTTTTTCCGATGCGCTGGTGGTCGCTTGCCTGTTTGTTGAATCGCTGCTGCATGCGCGCAACATCGCGCTGTTTGGCGTGGCGGGGATGATCGTCGCCGTGCCGCATTTGGAAAGCTGCGTTCGGGATCTGCGCGGCCGTGTGCGTCTCGCCTCCAATCCATTGTCCATCACGCTGCTGATGTCGTTTGGGGCGCTGATTTACGCCGCGACCGTGGGGTTGGTCGCAGCGGCGAGCTTGGGCAAGGCGATCGGGCCCAAGGGCTATACGCCTGCGGGGATTGGGGAAGCGGCCGCGCGCGTTCCGAGTTATCCAGAGACAGCGTGCGCGTTCATGGATCGTGAGAAATTTCCCTCCGACCTGCGCATGCTCAATAACTTTGAGATCGGCGGGTATTTGATGTGGCGGCGTCCAAGCCAGCCGGTGTTTGTGGATGGACGCCTGGATGTCTACGTTGGCCAAACATTCGATAATATGCTGATCCTGGCGCGCCGGGGCGGCGACGCCGAATGGACCCGCGTCGCCCAGAGCTACGATTTCGACTGCGTGGTCACCACCAGTCTCAAGCAGGCCACGCCATTTCTTAAAGACCCCAACTGGGCGTTAGTCTATCTCGATCCCAAGCGCCCGCATCACACGCGCTGCCGAATCCTGCTGCGCCGTCGTCCGCAGTTCGCGGCCTTGATTGCACGATGTCTCAAAGACCAGCCCCTCTCAAACTGATCCATGGTTTGTGAGGGAAATCGTCAATAGCCCGCCTGCTCCAATATCCCCCGAATCCGTCGCAGTGTATCCGCAGCGGCGTCCACATTTACCACGCATTCGCTCAGACTTCCATAGTGGTGCTCCAGACAGTCCAGAAGAAGCTGCTTGATCTTCGCTTCATCGGGAGCGTGCGCCAGCTTGCTGTTCGTATAGAGCGTTTCCAGATCGCGTTCTTTGCGCTCGAAGTGCGCGAGGATGTCCGCC
>JAOQAA010000489.1 GCA_025963815.1 Capsulimonas sp. | reverse complement strand
TCGACGAAGTCAAAACCAAGATGTATGTGGCGCAGGCGACTGGATGCAATCCGATTTCCACCATGGTCAAGGAACAAACCGAGATCATGAAGCCGGTGCGCCCGAATACGATCGCCAAGTCCATCGCTATCGGCAACCCGGCGGACGGTTACTACGCCGCCGAGACCTGCAATAAGTCGGGCGGCTGGGCCGAAGACGTCACGGACGAAGAGATTGTCGAAGGAATTTCGATGCTGGCGAAGACCGAAGGCATCTTTACCGAGACTGCCGGCGGCGTTACCGTCGCGGTCACCCGAAAATTAATCGAACAGGGCCGCATTCCTCGCGACGAGAGCGTCGTGATTTGTATCACCGGCAACGGCATGAAGACGATCGACGCCGTGGTCGGTAAGATCGGTCAAACGATCCCGATCTCGCCGTCGCTGGCGTCGCTGGAGATCGCCCTTTCGGAGCGCGGACTGGCCGCGAAGCCGGGCCGCCCGCTCGTGACCGCTTAGAGAGAACGTACTTATGGCAAATGTCGTCGCCGAAGAGAACGCGAAGCTGCCCCGGCAGTTCGTCAATTTCGCTTATTATAAACTGGACCCGGCCTATCTGCTGCTGGATGAAGAAACGCGCAAGGCGGGAGTCGCGGAGCTGACGGCAGTTCTGGAATCGTGGCAGAGCAAGATTCTGGTCTACCCATACACCACGTTCGGCGTCCGCGCCGAAACGGACTTCCTGCTCTGGCGCATCTCCTACAGCCTGGACGACTTCGAGAAGATGGCGACCGAAATGCGACGCACGCATCTCGGCAAGTATCTTCAGACTCCGTACTCGTTTCTGGCGATGACCAAGACCAGCATCTACGTGGACGATCATGTTCACGAAGGTCAGGAAAGCGTCCGCAATAAGATCGTGATCGGCGGCGGCAAGTACCTCTTCGTGTACCCCTTTGTGAAGACCCGCCCCTGGTATATTTTGGACAAGGAAGAGCGCCAGCGCATCATGCGCCAGCACATCAAGTTCGGGCATGAGTACCCATCGGTCAAGCTGAACACCACCTACTCGTTCGGTTTGGACGACCAGGACTTCGTTGTCGCGTTCGAAACCGACGAACCCGCAGACTTCCTGGACCTGGTGCAGGGCCTGCGAGAGACCGAGTCCAGCCTGTTCACCCAGCGCGACACGCCGATCATCACCTGCACGCAGCAGGCCATCGGCGAGCTTCTCGCGCATATCAGCGGCGTTTAGTTTATTTTTGAGTTCGCGGCGATGAACGCCGCAAGATTTTATCAAGAGGAGTAATCGTAAAATGGCAGTCAGCGTACTGATACCCACGCCGCTTCGGGGTTTGACGGCGAACCAGGATACCGTGGAGACACAAGAGGGCACGATCGCCGAGCTGATCCAATCACTCGAAAGTGAATATCCCGGCATGGGCAATCGTCTGAGCTCCGAAGACGGCGTTCTGCGCCGGTTCATCAATATCTACGTCAACGGCGAGGATATCCGGTTCCTGCAAGGCGCCGATACCCCCGTTAAGAATGGCGACGAAGTATCGATCGTACCGGCGATCGCCGGCGGGAAGGACTGCTAAATGGCTGTCGAACGTTTCAATCTGACATTCAATTCACTAATGGCGAACATGCCTATCATCTACAACATTGGCAAAAAGTTCGAAGTGGTCACGGTGATCGAGCGCGCGAACATCTCCGAGGAAGCCGGCTGGGCGCAGGTCGCGTTCAATGGTACGGGCGAAGAGATCCAGCGCGCCATCGCGGACCTGAACACCATTGGCGTGTTCGTCTCCCCGCTGGAGCTTGCCGTCGTCGCCTAACAGACGCCAAGACAATAAACGGCCCGGAATCGCTTTGCGATTCTGGGCCGTTTTTGATTCGAGTATTGAGCGATCTAATGGCGCGCGGCCTTGATGATCTCGGCGATCCCGAAGCGTCCATTTTTCGTGAATTCATCGATGGGACGCCATCCCGGATGTTGCTGGAGATAAGAGTGAGAGTCCGCCCACATCAGGCCGACAAAGACCTCCCCGATAATCCTGCCGCCGACCGGGCCAAGGTGGATGTGCGTGTCATCGTTCACTTTCCCATCCGTTCCAAGCGCCTGCTGCTGCGCTTCCGCAAGGATGTAGTACCAGAGCGGCGCGTTGTCGGTAAAGTTCGGTGAGATGTCCGTGATCAGCGGGTTGTCGTTCGCGGCCTGCGCGGCGGCGGTGGCTTTGCCGACCCGCAGCTTATCGTCCGGCACGACGGGAAGTCCCATCGCTCGGGCAACGGATTGGCCGGACGGCAGGCTCATGCTCAGACCGCGCAGAAGATTGCGCGCGGCCAGTGACGCCTGCCCTTTGGTGACCGCCTCCGGAAGATGTCCGAGCGGATTGACAAGCGATGTGTCGATCTTATAGGACCGCTGCAGGCGTCTTGGGCCCTGCGGCGTATGCTCACCGATATCAAAGAACAAGTTCCAGTCCAGCGCCCAATTGCCTGGAAACTCCCGAAATCCCACCAAACTTTCCGCAAGCTTCGCCGAATCCGTTTCCGCGAAGATCATCTGTCTGCCAGGCAGCGTCGTATTCAGACGGTAGATGGGGCGCACCATCGAGTGCCCGAAGCGATAGGCAGCAACGCTAAACTCCACGGGAATGTACGCCTGCTGCTTCGGTTTAAAGAAACGCAGATGCGGATTGAACTGCGTCACTGCTTCTCGTTTGCCATCGTGCTTCAGCTCGGGCAGCAGCTGCTGGACAGTATCCTTGCCGATGATGGTTGGCAGGAAGTCGTGAAGCACCGCCCACTGATAGTGGAAGCGCACCTCTCGCTGGACATCTTCAAACGGAGGAAGTACGCCGCCGCGACGTCTGGCGAGCGTGTCGGCGACGCTGTTATGGAAACGCAGCAGCGTCGCTTGAAGCTGCGAGACGATCACATTCTCATCATTGCGTGGATCGCCGATCAGAGCGCGCTTAGGCGCTCCCTCTTCGGGAGTGTTGCGGGGAACATCCCGCGTCCGTCCGTCGTGTGCGCTGCCAGTCAGTGTGCGCCCTAGCAGCAGATGCACACCGTCTTCCGCGTAAAGATACGGCTGATCGTCCGGTCCACGGCCGTAGATGTTGTCGAGATCGAAACGCGGGGTTCGGAAATCGGTCAGCGCGTCAGGATCGTTTTGTCTTTGCAGACTGCTTGCCGGATCGAATGTGAGGTCGTGATCGATGAACTGGCCGAAGTAGGTGTAGCCGGCGCTGATCCCCAGATTTTCTTCATCGTCCCGCTCCGTCTCGGGCGTGGGTTCCGCTTCAGGAGGCGCGACCATCTTGTCCGCCAATGCGATCAGTTCATTTTCCGTGTGATAAGCAGCGGGAAGAGTTCGGAACATACGTCCGAACCGGCCTTCAAATTGATTGGACTGCCGCGATAGATTTTGGCCGCGAAGCCCGGTTCCATGCATGCGCCGCGGGCCGGCGGAATAATGCGCGCCTCCCGGAGCGGGGGTAGGGGTTGGAGTGGTTGTGGGGGTTTCCGCCCCATCATTGTTGTTCAGACTGTTGGTTTTGTCAGCAAGGATCGCCATGTTTTTCTCCCGCATCATCGGAAAGAG
>JAOQAA010000485.1 GCA_025963815.1 Capsulimonas sp. | reverse complement strand
AAACTGCTCCGGTTTTAGCGTTACGCCTTTCTTTTGTAACTGCTGAGTCAAGGCGTCTTGAATTAGTTTCCTAGCTGCTGTGTCCATTAAATGGGTGTGAAATATTTTATCTAATGTGTCCATAGTCTATTAATTTTTCTCGTTTAATATTCTATTCGTTTAAAATGTGTATGATAGCAATATTACTTTACTGTCGTTCTGTTACCACCAGCTAATATTCCATATTCAATTCTTCCGCCTGCGCCTGCAATTCCCGCATTGCTGCGTAAGAAGCTTCTCTTTGCTTCGTCTTATACTCTGCAATGTCTGCACGGCGAACACGCCGATGGCTCCCGACTTGATGAAATGGAATTTTGCCCTGCTGAAGAAGCGAAGTCAAATAAGGTCGTGAGACATTGAGATAGTCTGCCGCTTCCGAAGTTGTCATGTCTGATTCGACAGAAGCAATCGATAGTGTATGGCCGCTTGCGGTTTCATCTAGAATCCGCGATAAAAGTTTAACAACGATGGGCGGCAGAGCGATTTGCTCACGATCACCTTCTGCCTCGAGCTGGAGTTGAATGTCGGCGTGCCGGCTTGAATAATCAGACAGCTGTCGTGACGCCTTAGCCGCCATCATCGCATCATGCTGCGTGGGCGAAAGGATATCGGTATTGATAGCCATAAATTTCTCCTACTAGGATATTATACCCTGTAGGTGAAATATCTGTAATAAGTGAATTTTTTTGTCGTGGGAATGCATCTTACATAATCAACCGCACGCCGCCGAGGGAGGCGAGACTGTGTGGGAAGCGGTCGCTGGGGGTGCCGATGAACATGTAGTTCTTGGGCACGTTCAGGCGGCGGGAGAGGTGCTCGATCAGTTGGGGACCGAACTCGCCTTTGACAAGCAAAAGGTCGATGCGCAGGTCTGGGTAGATATGGTCGATCAGTGAGATATTTTTGGCGAGGTCCGGGGGAATGTCGCTTTCCCTGACATAGGTATGGACAATCCTGAGTCGTTTGTTCTGCTCGTTTTCGAGGACGTAGATCGCGGCGTGGTTGAGCATCGGGAGGGTATCGTCTTCCGCGATAAAGATCACTTCCCGCCCATTGATTTCCTTGATCTGTGTCATGATCCAGCGGCTGAAGTGAATGTTGCCGTCACGCAGATTCTCCAAAAACGTTTCCGACGCCGCCAGGATCAGACGCAGGATCTGGACGCGCGCGAACATCAGACCGACGATCGCGGCCGCTGAGAGAAAGTACAGCAGGAACACGCGCACGTAGGCGGGCTTGATCAAGATGTTGCCGACCAGCGCTGTACTGGTCGCCGCCAGGGCGAGCAGCACGGAGGGCCACGACGCTCGGATCGCGCGCGGCAGGCGGCCTCGCTTGACTTTGAGCAGAATGTTGCCGATCGCGAAAAGGCCCATCACGCTGAGAAACGCGATAGTGTAGACGCCGCCGAGCATCAGAAGGTCGCCGCGTGAGACCGAGAGGATCGAGGCGCACAGGCCGAAGAAGGCCAGGATGATCCAGTGGTTGGTGTGACGCCATTTGTTCTCCTGAAGGAGAACCTGCGGCAGGCAGCGGTCCAGGCTCATGCGTCTTACCAGGCCCGTTACGCCGACATAGCTTGTGAGCACGGCGCCGGAGAGCACCAGCACGGCGTCGATACTGACCCACTTTTGCAGCCAGACGCCCGAGCCCACCAGGCCCATATGCGCCAGCAGGTCTTCGGGGCTTGCCGTGATCGCCGCGAGCGGCAGCAGCGACAGCGCCAGCACGCTGATGATCGGGTTGAAAACGGCGACAATCGCCCACATGTTGCGCAGCGTCTTCGGGAACACTCCCGGCTTTTGCTCCTCGATGAAGTTCGCGGAGCTTTCGAACCCGCTGATCCCGAGCATCGCCGCCGAGAATCCGAAGAAGACCGCCCGCGCCGCGCCGCCCGGCAGCGGGTGGCTCCAGTTCTGCGCGAGGATGTCCCGATGCGCCCAGGCTGTCGGCAGCACGGCGAAGCATAGCACGGTCAATGTCAGGATATGGAAGAGAAAGATCCCCAGGGCCACAACGGACGATTCACTAATGCCGAAGATATTGAGCAGGGCGAAGAGGCCAAGCAGACCAATGGTCGCCAGAATAATCGGCAATCCCGGGATCAGATTGCTTGCGTAGTGCATGGCCGCATCCGCGCTCAGCACCGCCGTCGCGATATACGAGAGAATGGTAAGGCACGCGGCGAGGGACGCCTGTCCCTTGGTAGTGGTGTTGAGAAGTACATTGTAGGCGCCGCCGTTCAGCGGCAGCGCCGTGCCGACTTCGGCGTACACATTCCGATAAAGATAAAGCACGGCCGCGACGAGCGCGAGTGCGATCGGCGCATAGGGGCCGGCGTAGAATGCCGCAATGGCCGTGACATAGAGGCAGCTGGAGGTGATATCGTTACCGCAAATCGCGGTGGAGCGCCACACGCCGAGCTTGTGTGCGATCCCCGAGTCCAGATGCGTCACGCGCACCTGCTCCGTGCCCAAATCTTTAATGGTCTCTGCTGTGCCCCAGCCGGGGAAATCCCAGGACGTTTCCGCTGGGTCCTGGGGCGGCGGGGGGGAGGCGTGCGGATGGGATGTCTTCTGTGTCATCTTTGTTTATCCCGTGGGCGCTTCGGAATCGAAAGCGTCATTGGGATCGTCGCCGAACGAACTCGGCGCATCGCTGGCCGCCTTGTTTGACACGTCAGGGATGACTTCCTGCGGCGAACCCCCGTCGTTGGCGGCGCCGCCGCTGTCGCCGGGATTGACGCCCCGGTCCGTCATATCGATATCACCGTCGAGATCTTCAAAATCCTGCGTGCTGTCGATGTCGGCCACGCTGCCGGTGGTTCTGCTGTTCCCGGCGGATCGCGGATCGCCGGAGGGGTCGGGAGCCATGGGTGTTCTCCTCACGGACATAAGTTAGAGTGAGAATACCCGACTGCTTAACCTGCATAAACGTTAAGAGATTTTTTGCTCCCCATTTCTTTCTCATGAAATCGCCGCAGAATGCTGGAATAATACTCGGGAGGAGCGCCAATTCCTATTCACAATGTCTTTTTTGTCCGATTTTTGTCTGACGCGGCGCTGAACCGAATGGATCTCGGTCGTAATTATTATGGATATCTTCACCTCACGCAGTCAAAGTCGTCTGCGCTCCATCATTCTCGCGTGCGGCGTTCTGGCGGCAGCGCTGGGCCTGACCGTCCTGACCGGCTGGTACACGCATAACCTGACGCTTCTTCAGATCCACCCGTCGTTTGTCGCCATGGCGTACAACACGGCTCTGTGTTTCACTCTCAGCGGCGCCGCGCTCGGCGCCTTCGCGCTGGGACGAAGGCGGATCGCGCTCGCGTGCGGCGCCTTCCTAGCGCTGATCGGCGGACTGACCCTGTCGGAGTACTTGTTCAATGTCAGTCTGGGAATCGACGAGTTGCTGATGCGCTCCTACGTGCGCTCCGGCATCCTGCACTACGGGCGGATGGCGGTCGCGACTGCGGCGTGCTTCACGACTCTGGGACTGGCGCAGATTTTCTACAACCTGCGTGAGGGCGCGCGCCGCCCGGCGTTTCTCGGGATTGCGGGCGCGGTCGTGCTGTCTCTGGGCGCCGTCGCGCTGACGGGCTATTTCATCGGCGTCACGGGAGCGTACCGCTGGGGACAGCTGACGCGTATGGCGGTCCACACCTCCGCCGGATTTTTGGTCCTGGGGCTGGGGTCTCTTGCAGGCGCGTGGCTCGCCGAGCAGCGCCGGGGCGTAAGCCGGCCGCGATGGCTGCCGCTGTGCGCCACGATCTTCGGCATGGCGGCGTCGGTGAGCCTCTGGCAGGCGCTGGTTGTGGACCAAAGCGGGAACCTCGCGATCATCCACCAATACTCCGAGGCGCATCCCAGGCTTGTTCAGTATGTCCAGACGCAGTCGATGCTGCCGTACTGGGCTCTGGCGGGCGGGCTCTCGATGGCCGCGCTGCTCGGGTGGACGGTGTTTCTCACTCAGAAATCGTCCGAGC
>JAOQAA010000476.1 GCA_025963815.1 Capsulimonas sp. | reverse complement strand
GGCCCGCAGCGCGTCCTCAGTGACGGGGCTTTCGGCGCTCGCGGATGATTCCGGTCTGTGCATTGACGCGCTGGACGGCGGGCCGGGGCTGAAGTCCGCTCGCTGGCTCGGCGCAAACGCCAGCGATACCGACAAGAACGCGGCGATCCTGGAGCGAATGTCGGGCCTTGAGTCCGGCGAGCGCGGCGCGCACTTCGTCTGTTCGCTGGCTCTGGCGACGCCTGACGGCCTTCTGGAAGTGCGCGAAGGGTTCTGTCATGGACGTATCGTTCGGACGCCCGCTGGCAGTCAGGGGTTCGGTTACGATCCGATTTTTATGCCTGATGGCTTCGATCTGACATTGTCCCAAATGAGCGTTGTAGAAAAAAACATGATTAGTCATCGGCGGGCCGCATGGCGCGAGTTGGCGCCGATTATGCTAACACACATCCATATAATTTCAGGATTTGCGAATAAAAGTGACGGTAATTTCGTATAGAGAGTCGAATGGCCGTTTGGGAAGGTCATTTATCCGGGTATACCGTAGCAGCCATACGCGACGTTGGCAAAGTAATGAGAATGACAGTGACTTGGCGCTCTGGGAGACTTGGCGATGCATTTGACGGCAGAAATATTCATGGCGTTTTTCGTGGCGTTCTTCGCCTTGATAACGGTCGGCTTGCTGGCGGCGTTTGTCCTCGCTCTACGCGCATTGAACAGCAAGATCGATAAATTGACGACAATGGCGGAGCCGGCGATCAATAAAGTAAGCGATACTCTCGATACGGTCCAGCGCGTGACAATGAATGTCGGCGAAAAAACGGATGCGATTCTCAGCCGGAGCGAAACGCTGACGGAAAACGTTTCTGGACACGTGGAGCGGACCGCGAGCGTGGTTCAAAATACCGTGACGACACCGCTGATCAATTTGAGCAGCGTCATCGCCGGTGTTAGTAAAGGGTTTGCCGTCTACGGCAATGCGTTCAGCAATAAACAGAACGGACGAGATAAATCGTCAGATCACGCGAAGGAGTAAAAGTAGACATGGCAAAAGATAATGGAAGCAGCGGCGGTTTTTTGGCGGGTTTGGTAATTGGCGGCGCAATTGGCGCAGCGCTGGCTCTCCTGTATGCTCCGCAGCGCGGCGACGATACCCGTGATTTTCTGAAGCAAAAATCGGATGAGTATACCGATCTCGCGAAGACTAAGGCGTCGGACCTGACGGAGACGGCGAAGGCAAAAGCCGACGAAGTTTCCGAAAAGGTGAGCGCCGCTGCGGATTCGCTGAAGGCGAAATCCGCCGAGGTTTCGGATACCGTCAAAGCGAAGGCGGAACAGGTCAGCGACACCGTCAAATCGACGGCCACCGATCTGTCGCACAAGGCGTCTGATGCGGTTCACACCGCGAAAGACAAAGCGGCCGATGCCCTGCAGTCGGCGAAGGACAGCGCCCAGAACTTAGTTGCTAAGGGTAAGGACGCCGTCAACGATCAAAAAGAGATTATTGAAGAAGCGATCGACGCCGGCAAGCAAGCAGCGAGCGATAAAAAACAAGAATTGACGGAAGCAGGGGACGCCGCAGCCGCGCAAGCGGAAGGCTCCTCCGTCGATACCGTCGCCGGCTAATTCCAAAAGGAACATGGCGGCGATTTCGTGGGAGCCTCATTGAGGTTTCCACAGACACCGACAGAATCAGAGAGGAACGTGATTATGGCGAAGCCAGGACCAGTGGCCGGCTCCGAAGGAGCGCGGAAAATTGCTGAGGCGCATCGTGGATCGCATGAGCATGACAAGGAAGGCGGCTTCGCTGCTAACCCGGATCTTGCTCGTGAAGCGGGCCGCAAGGGCGGAGAAACCGTGAAGAACCGCTATGGCCCTACCTTCTATCAGAATATCGGCAAAAAGGGTGGAGAGACCGTCAAGCGCGAGCGCGGCGCGGCTTTCTACGCGGAAATCGGCCGTAAGGGCGGCGAAATGCGCGGCCAGCGCGCCGCCGAGCAGCGTGACGCCAGCGCTGACACCAATGCGGCGCCGGTTGCGCCGCGCAAGCGGGGACGTCCCGCGAAGAACCCGGTCAAGTAAATTTGCCGGCAGTTAGAGCAAAGAACAATTAAAAATCGCGCCTAGCAAATCACGATGCGCCCTTCCGAGCCCTCAGCAACGCTTAAAAACACGTTTCTGGAGTTCGAAGAGGACGACATACTGATCTTCTAGGCGCGAATTATTTGTGAGTGGACAGTCGATTTAAGCGACGGCGATCGCTTCGATTTCGATCGATGCATCGATTGGCAGCCGTGAGATTTGGATTGTCGACCGCGCCGGCTTTACGCCCGTGAAGTAGGTCCCATAGATCTTGTTCATCTCCGCGAACTGCTCCAGGTCCGTTAGGAACACGGTCGTTTTCACAACGTTGTCCAGTGAGAGGCCTTCCTGCTTCAGGAGGGACGCCAGATTGCGCAGGCACTGGCGCACTTGATCTTCAAATCCACCTTCGATCAGACGGCTCGTCGCCGGATCGAGCGGGATCTGGCCGGAAACGTAAATCGTGTCGCCGACACGCACGGCCGGTGAATAGGGCGCTCCCTGCAGCGGTCCGCTCTCCGTAAAAATCCCTTGCTTCTCCATGTATTTCTCCCAGATCGAATTTAAAGCGCCGTGAGCGCATTTCTGGTGTCGATTATGTCCGACGTCGCCCGGAATTGTCAAACTGATTTCCTAGCAGCCATTCAGAAACCGAACGCGCCCCTTGGCGCCATGTGTTATAATATGTGCTTAGGATTGGCCCACATATGATTATCACACAAACGCCCCTTCGTATCTCCTTCGCCGGCGGCGGCACGGATTTTGGGGGCTACTACCAGAACGACGGCGGCGCCGTCATCTCCACTGCCATCGACAAGTACATCTATGTCGTGATCAAAGAACGCTTCGATAACAAGATTCGTGTTGGATATACGCGCACCGAGATGGTCAGCGATATCGACGAGATTGAGCATGAGTTGGTGCGCGAGTGCCTGCGTATGACGGGCATCAAGTCCGGCGTTGAGATCGCGACCATGGCCGATATTCCCTCGGAGGGCAGTGGCCTGGGATCATCCAGCACCGTCACCGTAGGGCTGCTCCTGGCGATGTATGCGTTTCAAGGCGAACTTGTGACGGCTAATACTTTAGCAGAACAGGCCTGTCAGATCGAAATAGAGATATTAGGCAAGCCGATCGGTAAGCAGGACCAATATATCGCGGCCTTCGGCAACCTGCGGCGCATCGACTTTCACAAAGATGAAAAAGTCGACACGCGGGTTATCGCGCTTACGGAAGAACAGCGCCTTCGGTTCGGAGAATCGATGATGCTATTTTACACCGGGATTACGCGCAAGGCTGACGAAATCCTCTCGGAGCAAAAGGCGAACATCGTGGATCGCGACAATGTGCTCGGTCAGCTCAAGGCGCAGGTCGATGAGATCGAAGCATGCCTTTTGGAGAATAACGTCTACAAAGTCGGTCGGCTTCTGCACGCCGGCTGGGATTTGAAAAAGCAGATGGCGGGTAAGATCAGCAATCGGGGAATCGACGAGCTGTATGAATCGGCGCTGGATGCGGGGGCGACAGGCGGCAAGATCGCCGGCGCCGGCGGTGGCGGATTCCTGCTGCTGCACTGTCCTGCGGATCGACAGCAATCCGTGCGTCAAGCTCTCTCAGGGCTCAAGGAGCTTCCGTTCAGTCTGGAGCGCGACGGAGCCAAGGTGATCTTGAACGCACGCCGTTAATTTGAGTTAGGAATGAAAGTAATATGGCGGGTTCTTATGAAACGCACAAAGAAGAGCGTGCGTTGATCGTCTCGCTCTCGCTGGCGGGCGGCGAAGACGACAGCTCCATGCGGCTGAATGAGCTGCGCGAGCTTGCAATGACGGCCGGCGCGATTGTCGTCTCCGAGTTCGCGCAAAGCCGGCGCTCTCCCGACATGACCACTTATATCGGGTCGGGCAAAGCAGAAGAATTGAAAGCGGAAGCCAAAGCGGTTGAGGCGGATCTGATCATCTTCGACGATGAGCTTTCGCCGACCCAGCAGCGCAACCTTACCGAACTGCTGGAAAAACGCGTTCTCGATCGCACTCAGCTGATCCTGGACATCTTCGCCCAGCGGGCGCGCACGCGTGAAGGCAAGCTGCAAGTCGAACTAGCCCAGCTTCTGTATTTGCTTCCACGGCTCTCCTCGCTTTACACGAAGTTCGAACGCCAGCAGGGTGGTATCGGTGGACGCGGTCCCGGTGAAACCAAGCTGGAGAGCGATCGCCGCCGCGTCAAGGAGCGGATTTCACTGCTCGGCAAGGAAATTGAGGAAGTCAAGGAGCAGCGCTCCCAGCAGCGTCAGCTGCGGCACAAGCTCCCGTTTCCAACATGCGCCCTTGTCGGCTACACGTCCGCCGGCAAGAGCACGCTTCTCAATCTGCTGACAGGCGCCGATGTATTCGCCGACAAGAAACTGTTCTCAACACTGGACCCGACCACGCGCCGCGTCGTGCTGCCGAACGGCGGCTGGTCCGTTCTGATGACCGATACGGTCGGCTTCATCCGGAACCTTCCGCATAACCTGATCGCCGCCTTCCGCGCAACCCTGGAAGAGGTCATCCAGGCCGATTTCCTGATCCATGTGGTGGACTCTGGGCACCCCGAGCGGGACCGGCAGATACGCGCTGTTGAAGAAGTTCTGCGGGAATTGGAAGCGGACCAGAAGCCGACAATCATCGCGTTCAACAAAGCGGACACGGTCAAGGATCAGTACGAGCTGCGCGAGCTCGTGACGCAGTATCCCAACGCCTGCTATCTCTCCGCGATCCAACGGGACGGCATTCCGTTCCTGATGGACAAGATCGAATCGACCCTGCGTTCTCTGCTGGCGTCGGTGACTCTGGAAGTGCCATACGACCGCAGCGACATCGTCGCGCTGTGCTACGAAAACGGCAAAGTGCATTCGGTGGATTATGGTCTGGAGAAGATCGTGGTGAAGGCAGACATCGCAAAAGACCTGGCGGGGCGCCTTGCGCCGTATACACCGGGGTATATCGATCCGGAGCTTTACTGAACTAAGGGGCGGAAACGCCCTCCTGTGTTCTACCCACCCCGGCGCTTCGCGCCACCCCTCCCGCAGCGGCTAAGCTTGTATCACATCTTTTTGGTGTATACAAAAAAGCCGTTGAATATGCGATCCTAATCG
>JAOQAA010000459.1 GCA_025963815.1 Capsulimonas sp. | reverse complement strand
AAAATTGTTGGGATTTGCGCAGTCCTGCGCTGCTTTACCCTCGAAGGAAACAACGGAACGATGCGACGAATACAATGGATCGCCGCCGGCGCGCTGGCGGCGATCGGTGCGGCGGCGGTGATGGCGGCGACGCCGATAGCTCCGGTCACGCCTCCCAAAGACGCAAACCTGCCTCTGGTGACCGGCAAGAAGCTGACCCCCGAAGGCCGGCAGACCAATGTCGGCAGCTTTCCGGCGAATTTGATCCTGTCGCCGGACGGCAAGTATATTCTTGTCACCACTGCGGGCATGCGCGAGTATCTCTCCGTGCTTCGCGCGAGTGATGGTGCGCTGGTCAGCCGGCTGGACTTTAACAAAAAGAGCACGCTGGTCGATAACAAGCAGGACCTTTACTATGGACTGGTCTGCGGCAAGACGGAAGGCGGCGTAACGACTGTCTACGCTTCGCGCGGCGGCGAAGGCATCGTGAGCGCTCTGGCGCTGGACGCCGAAGGAACGCTGACGGATACTGGGAAGACCTTGACGCTCGCGCCGGAGCCGGGCGGTGACGCGGCCTATGCGGCGGGGCTTGCGCTGAGCGCGGACGGCGCGCATCTGTACGTCGCGGATAACTGCGCCATTGCGGATCGCCACATGCGCGCCTCACTGCGAATACTCGACACGGCGTCAGGGGCGGAAGTGAAGAATGTGGATCTGCCCGGCTATCCCTTCGCCGTCGCCGCCGTCACGGCGGGCGCGGACGCGGGCCATAAGGTCTATGTCACGAGCGAGCAGCGGGGAAATGTTGCGGTCGTCGATCCGGAGACGGGCAAGTCCGCTCGGGAGATCGCGACGGGAACGCAGCCGATCGGTCTGCTCCTGGATAAATCGCAAGGACGATTATTTGTCGCCAACGCCGGCAGCGACACCGTCAGCGTCATCGACACCCGCACGGACCGACTGGCGCATACCATCTTAATGCGCCCCGACAACATGCGCGGACTGCCCGGCGCGACCCCGACCGGCCTGGCGCTGTCGGCCGACGAGAAGACTCTGTACGTGACACTCGGCGATATGAACGCCGTCGGAGTCGTGAGCCTTCCCGAAGCAAAGCTGGCCGGCTATCTGCCTGTGGGCTGGTATCCTACCGGCGCCGTGATCTCGCCAGACGGCAAGCGATTGTTTGTCGCCAACGCCAAAGGCGTCGGAGTTCGCAATCCAAACAGCGAGCCGCGCAAAGATCTCGCCGATTCGCCGCAGTATATTCAGAACATTATCGACGGCACGGTGACGACGATTGACCTCGCCGCACTGCCGCCGCTCAAAACGCTCACCGCCAAAGTGCTGGCGAATAACCAGGGCGCCTTGTCGAGAAAAGTGAAGTTCCAGAACCCCGGAATAAAGCACGTCTTTTACATTATCAAAGAGAACCGCACCTACGATCAGGTTCTGGGGGATGTTCCGACTGGGAATGGCGACCCGGCGCTTGCGCTGTACGGCCGCGACATCACGCCGAACCAGCACGCCCTGGCCGAGCGCTTTGTGCTGCTCGATAACTTCTATTGCTGCGCCGAGGTCTCCGGCGATGGATGGAACTGGTCCACCGCCTCCATCGCCTCGGAGTTTAACGAGCGCAATGTCGCGCACAACTATGGGGGCCGCCGTCGCCCATACGATTTCCAGGGCAGCAACAATGGGATCTCCGTGGACCGCTTCGACATCCCCGACGCCAACCATCCTCCGGGCGGTTACATCTGGGACCAATGCGCCGCCCATGGCGTCTCGTTCCGCAACTACGGTTTCTTCACCGACGACTTCGACGTTCCGCGCAAATCGGCGACGGAAGGAACGGAAGGCGTTTCCAACAGCCCGACCAGGAAGACACTGGTTGGCAAGACCTGCGAAGAGTTCCGTTTGTGGGATACGAACTACGCCGACAGCGACGCCTGGATCGACGCCAAACTTACCCCCGCGCCGCGTCAGATGAAAGCCTACGGCAAATACAACGCGCCCTCCCGCGTCTCCGCCTGGAAGCGTGAATTCGCCGAGTATGTCAAAAACGGGAACCTGCCGCGTTTCTCCATGATTTGTCTGCCGCGCGACCATACGGCGGGAACGTGGGACGGCTGCTCATCGCCGCTCGCGATGATCGCGGACAACGACTATGCTGTCGGCCAAGTTGCAGACATCATCAGCCACAGTCCCTACTGGAAATCGTCGGTAATTGTTGTGGTGGAGGATGACGCGCAGCACGGCTACGATCACGTCGACGCGCACCGATCAACGGCCTATGTGATCAGCCCATTCATCGAGCGAGCCGCCCATGACAGCCGTTTCTACAACACCGACAGCGCCCTGCGCACAATGGAACTGCTGCTTGGCCTGCCGCCGATGACGCAGTACGACGCGATTGCTCCCCCCATGGATATCTTCCAAAAGAGAGCCGCCAATGCCGAGCCCTACGTCGCCGTGCTCCCGAACCACGCCATCCTCGTGGAAGTGAACGCCAAAACCGCCTACCGGTCTGGCGACAGCGCCCGCCTGCTCAACACCCTTCACGAAGAATCCGGCCCGGACGAACAGCTCAACGACATCCTCTGGCGCTCCCGCAAAGGCACGCCGCCTCCGCCCAGGCACTACACGCTGTCCTCGTTATGACCTACCCGCTCGCCGCATCGAGCCGCGCGATATCCGCCGTGTCCAGCGTCAGTTTCGTCGACTCCACGAGATCATTGAGCTGATCCAGATTCGTCGCGCTCGCAATCGGCGCCGTGACGCTGGGCCGGGCGATCAGCCAGGCAATCGCGACGCGCGCGGGGGTGGAGGCGTGCTTGGCGGACACATCGTCCAGCGCCTTTAAAATGGCGAAGCCACGCTCGTTCAGATATTTCTTGTTGCCCTGGCCGCGTGGGCTTTTGGATAGGTCTTCCTCGGAGCGGTACTTGCCCGTCAGGAACCCGCTGGCGAGCGCGAAGTAGTTGATCACGCCGATGTTGTGCTTGAGGACGAGCGGCTCCAGCTCCGCTTCGAACTCCGCGCGGGCGTAGAGATTGTATTCCGGCTGCAGAGTCTCATAACGCGGGAAGCCGTTCTTTTCACTGATCTCCAGCGCTTCTGTCAGACGCGCCGCCGAGAAGTTCGAGGCCCCGATCGCCCGCACTTTGCCTTGCTTGACCAGTTCGGCGAACGCGGACAGCGTTTCTTCCTGCGGCGTGTCCGGATCGTCCCGGTGTGATTGATAAAGGTCGATATAATCCGTTTGCAGGCGCGTCAGTGAATCTTCGACGGCTTGGAAGATATAGTCTTTCTTCAGGCCCTTCTTATCCGGCGCCATTTCCATCCCAACCTTGGTCGCGATCACGACCTTGTCGCGATTGCCTCGGCTTTTCAGCCACTTGCCGATGATCGTTTCGGAATCGCCGCCCTTGTTGCCGGGGACCCAGATCGTGTAGACGTCCGCCGTATCGATCAGATTGAATCCCGCCGCCGTAAACCCATCGAGCAGTTCGAACGATCGAGCCTCATCGGCCGTCCATCCGAAGACATTGCCGCCGAAGGCCAGCGGCGCGACTTCGATCCCTGAATTTCCCAGTGTGCGATTTGCCATGGTTCCCTCTTGATATGATTTGATGCCGCTCTGACGCTGAGCGCGCCCCATTTTCCGAACTCAATTGCGTCGTGGATTGTTCCCAGTAATTTTACTGGAGTCTTGTGGTCAGACACGGTATATACCCATATGGAGACTGTCAACATCACGACGTGTGTTTCGAATGCGCCATTACGCGAGCTTTTAGAAATCCGGCGGGGTCTGGAGCTGGAAATCGTACGTCTGGCGGCGCTGCGCCGCACGGACGAAGAACTCACAGGACTGGAGGGGCTTCTAGCCCAGCAGCGCCAAGCCGCCGATGAAGACGAAAGCTGGCGCTTCCTGGAAGCCGACATCGCTTTCCACCTCGGCGTCGCCGCTGCCGCGCACAACGCCACCCTCCTGTCCCTCTATGAAGACTTTGAAGCGCCCCTGCGCAGCTTAGTCGTTGCGAACATGGAGAAGTATCCGCTCGCAACCCACTGCGATATCCACCAGCAGCTCTGGGAGGCAATCCGAGACCGCGACGAAGCGCGGGCTGTCTGCGTCGCGGAGCAGTTTTTGACGACTCTGGAGGAGCAACTGGGGAATTAGTCTCTCAGTAACCCTAATCATCTCACGACGACGCGTCAACACCCATCCTACACCCGCCCCAGCTTCTCCTCCACCGCCTCCATCTCCACTTCCGCATCGCTCATATGCTTAGCCGGCGGCGGTCCGGTCGGCAGCCAGTGCATGGCGATAAGCGAGACGCCGGCGATGGCGACGCCGATCCAGAAGGGGAGCTGGTAGTTGTGGAAGTGCAGCCAGAGCCACGCGCCGCCGATGCGGACGGTGACGGCGGCGACGT
>JAOQAA010000444.1 GCA_025963815.1 Capsulimonas sp. | reverse complement strand
GGGGCGCCTGAGAATTGTACTGGCTCACCGCTCCGTCCGACGGTCCGGTCCACAGGTGCCAGGCGCCGTAGCCGGCCCACCGGTACCCTTCCGTGAGCATTCGGTAGACAAGGGCGACCGCTGGGCGCGCCTGCGCCTTGCCCTGAAACGCGTCCTCGCCGCCGAAGTAGCCATAGTCGAACGGATTGATCCCCGTGGCGTAAAAGTCCTCGCCGAGAAAGCGCGGGCGTTTCTGATCCCAGGTCCAGCGCCCACGCCCGCCGCCGGTGGGGTTGGCGTCGTAGGCGAGCGCGGGATACTGAGAGACCTTGTCCCCAGCGTCAAACACATAGTGATTGCCGTGGATGGGGATCGATTGGTCCGCATTCGCCCCGCCGCCGTCGGTCATGGTCAGGCGGGTGGGGTCCGCCAGGCGTACGGCGTCCGAGGTCGTCTTCACCTCCGCCTCGAACAGCGGCATCTTATCCGCGTAGAGGTTGATGCAGTTGATATACAGCCATTCGTTCTCGATCGACCAGAGCAGGATCGATGGGTGGTTGCGTTCACCCTCGACCTGCGCCACCATCTGATCCCGCCAGTTGCGCATCAGATCCATCTTGATCGGCGATTTGTTCAGGGCCTGAAGATCGGGATCGTTCTCGATCGCGTTGTAGCCAATCGCCTCTCCGTCCAGCGGCCCGCAGCGACGGACCACCACGCCGTGCGAGTCGAAGAAATCCAGCGCCTCCGGCGGCGCCAGTCCCATCCAGTTCGTTCCGCCCTGCGCGGCGCCCATATAACGCATCATCGTCTGCCGCGTCGCCTGGTAGTTTCCCAGCCACTCCGCAGGCGTTGCGCCCGGCTGCAAGTCCGCCCAGCCATGCCAGGGAACGCCATTGAGCGTGAAGTCCTTGCCCTGCGCGCCCCATTCCCGAAAGCCGAATGGCGTGTCGGAAACATCTAACGTCTTGCCGTCGATCTTGACCGTCGCGCGCAGACGGTACATCTGAGGATCGTCGGGCCACCACAGCTTCGGATCGGCCCAGGCGCCGCGCACGGTCAGCATCTGCTCGGCCGAGGACGTAAACGCCGCGCGCCCAATCGCCTTCTCCACGAGTCCCGTTTTTGGGTCCACAGCTTCGCAAACCACTTCGCCATGCGCGCCCGTCGGCAGATGTGACGCGAGCCGCACATCGACGCTCATTTCTTTGCGCGCCACGGAGGGCTTGCAGAAAACATCGGCGGCATAGGCCGGCCCAGCCGTCGTCAAGGTCGGCGTATTCAAAATTCCCGACTGAAACGCATGCCAGATCGGATAGGCAAGGTCTTGGAATCCGTTGCCCGCGAAGCTCAGCGGCAGATTGAATTGCCGGCGCAGTTTCATCGGGTTCTTGGGATTTGCCGAGTAGCCATACCAGGCGTCCCGGATGCCCACCCAGACTTCATTGACTCCGACTTTCATTCCCGGCGTCAGATCGAACGTGATGCGCGCATATGGATTTTTGTTGAAGCCGCAATACACCCCGTTTACAAAGACCGTGGTGTTCAGATTGTTCTGTGGGAAAGTGAGCTGAAACGACTGTCCCGAAAGTGACTTTGGAACATCAACTCTGGTGCGATACCAAACGCGATGCGCGAAGAGCAAGTCCGGCCGCAGCTCGTTCTTGTCACCTGGAACGGCGATGGCCGTCCAGTGGGGATCCTCGGGGAAATCCTTGATCGGCGCCGCGACTTCGCCCGGCGTCTGTTCATCACTGCGGCAAATCTCCCACTGCCCCTTCAAGTCCACCGATACTCGCTGTCCGTCACCGATCCCTTCCGGCAGTGCGAAGACATTCTTCGCCGCCGCATCATCCGCCGCCGTGCGTCCACTCTCATCCGGCTTGAAATGCGAGTTCGGCGCCCACGCTCCCGCCGTCAGGCACAGGGCGTCCGAAGCGTACAAGATGCGCTGGATTTTTCCCTGCGCGTCCTTCGTCCTCGGAAGCCGTATCTCCAGCGTGTGGTCGCCCGCCGTCAGATCCTGATCGCCCATCTTGATCCAGGCCACCTCGCACCACGTGTCTAATTCCATCAGATCCGTCGTCAACTGTTCGGGTGTGATCGTCGCCCACGCGCCATTGTCGACACGCCACTCAAACGGTGAGCGCACGAACTCAAATCCGATCCGGTTCCAAATCTCATAACGCGCCGCCGTCTTCACGGCGAACGAATAGCGCAGCAGCGCGCCGTCCACCGGTGCGGTCGCCTCCACCTTGTCCGCGTCGATGGACAGATGCAGCCATTTTTCGCCCGACAGAAACTCTTTGCGCCCCCAGCCGGCAAGATTGACCGGAGTGTTCGCCTGCGCCGCCTCGCCTTCAAGCCAGACGTAGTCGGGTGGGGGCGCGGCGTGGGCTATGGACGAACTGAAAAGAGAGGCGGTGGCGAGCGCGGCGATGAGAACGCGTGTGATGAGACGGGCGATTTGGCGCATGGTGTTTTTGCCTGGGTGGTCGTTTGCTATTGAAGATTGCAAAGGAGGCTATTAGGTGTTTGCGGTGGGTTATCCTTCTGCCAATGACCCACCCTGGCGCTTCGGTTGCCCCTAAGTGACCCACCCCGGCGCTTCGCGCCACCCCTCCCTTGAAGCAGGGATGGGTAGTTAGTATTTTGTCATCGCACGCGGCTTTCGTCCGAGAATCTCTTACCAACCCTTCCCAGCTTCATGGGAGGGGTGGCGCGAAGCGCC
>JAOQAA010000436.1 GCA_025963815.1 Capsulimonas sp. | reverse complement strand
TGCATCTCCGTTTCGAACTGCTGCTTCGATGCGTCCGTATGACGGGAAAACGCCTGCGGCATGTCCTGCCAGACGAGCATGCCGAGCTTATCCGTCCAGTAGTACCAGCGATCCGGCTCAACCTTGGCGTGTTTGCGGATCATGTTGAAGCCCAGCTTCTTCGTGATCTCGATGTCGTACTTGAGCGCGGCGTCGGTGGGCGCCGTGTAAACACCGTCCGGCCAGTATCCCTGGTCCAGCGTGCCGACCTGGAAGATGAACTTGCCGTTCAGCAGCGGCCGCAGCACGCCCTTGTCATCCTTGCCTAGTGAAATCTTGCGCATCGCGAAGTAGCTCTTGACGGTGTCCAGAGTCGTCCCGTCGCTCATCAGCGAAACACGCAGATCGTACAGGTGCGGATCGGAAGGTGACCACAGATGCGGCGAGGGAACGGGGACAGAAATCTCGGCGCCGGCGTCGCCGGTCGCTTCGCCCACGACCTTGCCCCGATCCAGGGCGGTGATCTTCACCTGAGTGGCCTTGATCCGTACGTTGTCCGGCGCTTCGGGGGTGACGGTTACGCGCAGCGTATTGCTGTCGAGATCCGGCGTGAGATCGAGATTGCCGATATGCGCCGTGGAGACCGGCTCCAGCCATACAGTTTGCCAGATCCCGGTCGCCGCCGTGTACAGGATGCCGCCAGGCTTGAGGCGCTGCTTGCCGATGGCCTGTCCGGGGTTGGCGTCGACGAGATTGTCCACGCCGACGACGATCTCCTGTGGCCCGGAAGCCGTGAGGGCGTCGGTAATGTCCAGCGTCCACTCGTCGTAACCGCCTTTGTGCGCGGGGAACGGCTTGCCGTTCACATAGACGGTGGTTTCCCAGTTGACCGCGCCGAAGTGCAGGAGAACTCGTTTATCGCCCCATTTGCTCGGAACCGTGAAATTGCGCCGATACCAGACATGGTCTTCATGACGCCCCACTCCTGAAAGAGCCGCTTCGGCGGGAAACGGAACGAGGATCTTGCCAGACAGCGTCTTGCCGATGGGAGCCGCTTCGTCCTTCTGCCCGGCGGCAAACTCCCAGGAGCCGTTCAAATTGCGCCAATCGCTGCGGACCATCTGTGGACGGGGGTATTCCGGCAGCGCTTTGCTGAGGGTAACATCCTTCGCCCAGCGCGTGGGCAGGCGTCCTCCGGAGATTGTCTGCGCGGGCGCGGCCACACACAGCAGCGCGAGCCAGGCGCTGATGATCGGCGCGTGGTAATGCTTCATTCGTTGCTCCTTGAGGATTTGGAAATTGCCCCGCGTTCGAGCGGGGCATTTTGTCTTACGGAAAAAGATCGCGGAAGTTACGCCGCGCCGCTTTCACCCGCAACAGGCGACGGAGCCGGCGCGGCGTCGGGCGCGGCGAGACCATGATAGTTGGCCACGGCGAAGATCAGGGCGCAGGTCATCACGATCCCGGCGCACCAGTAGGGCGACTGCATACCGTAGTGGCGGTAGAGCCAGCCGGCGGCGGCAGGCCCCGTGGCGCGGGCCAGGCTATCAAACGAAGCGCTCAGGCCAAGCGATGCGCCCTGCGAATGGGCGGATGTCTTGCGCGAGATCAGCGCCCGCAATGCGGGCGAGTTCAGGCCATTGCCGCAGGCGATCGGGATCATCGGCCCCATCATCAGCAGGCCGAGCGAATTACAGAAGGGGAAGACCAGAAACCCGATCGCCATCAGCGCGACGCCGGCGACGACTAGCTTGGCCTCGCCGTAACGTTTCACCAGGGGCCGGATCGCGCCGCCCTGGATCAGCACGATGAGAAATCCAAGATAAGCGTAAACGCCCCCCTGGACCCTGAGCGATTGTTTCGGATCGGTGTATCCAAAATGCTGCATCAGATACGAGGAAAAAGTCCCTTCCAAATTAGCAAAGGCAAAGGTAACGGCGAAAGTGAGAACATACAGGAACCCGAGGGGACCAAAGGCGGCGCGGGCCATCATTGTCAATCGGCTCGCTCTCACAACGGCCACAGGAGCGGCGGGCGCAGCGGCGCGGGTCGGCTCCGGAAGATATTTGGCGATATAGAGCAGATTGACGAAGGCAAGACCGGCCGACACAAACAGCGGCAGCGCCAGATTCACAGCGCCGAGCGGCCCACCGATTGCTGGACCAAGGAGAAAGCCGACGCCGAAGGAAGCGCCGATCATTCCGAGGCCGGCGGCGCGGTGCTCCGGCGGGGTGACGTCGGCGGCGTACGCCTGCGCAATCGCGAGCGTGGCGGAGGAGAAAATCCCCGCCAAAATTCGAGCCGCAAACAACATACTAAGTGAGTGCGACAGCCCAAACATGGTGTAAAATATAACATCGCCGGCGAGCGAAAGCATCAGCAGCGGCTTACGCCCGATCCTGTCGGACAGACGTCCCCAGATCGGCGCAAATACGAACTGCATCAAGGCGTAGACCGCCGTCAGCCATCCGCCATACTCGCCGATGCGCGGATCGTTGGCGCTTACTCCCGGCCCCAGCGCTTCTTTAATGAAGTATGGGACAAGCGGGATAATAATGCTGAAGCCAAGTACGTTGATAATGACGGCAATGGCGAGCAGCCCCAGCTTCGTGTGCATCTCACGATATTCGGGTGAGCTGGGCTTTTTGGCGGGCTTCGCGTCCTTCGCGGCGCGGGCGGGTTTGGACTGTTCGTTGCCGGGACGCATGCGTTCTCATTACTCCGTCGTGCAAAAATTTCGTCCCTAGTATACCAGATTCCCCGGAACCTCTCACCAAGGCTTTCGGAGACGCAGACACAGTAGTTTTCACGAATTTCATCCCTAACGCCTGCTTGGCAGGAATTTTGCAGTGTAATTCATACGATAATCGACCGCTCTCTTATT
>JAOQAA010000387.1 GCA_025963815.1 Capsulimonas sp. | reverse complement strand
GCGATACGGCCGCAACATCCGGAATCAATCCCAGTGTCTCCAGCGCCAGCAGCGCCGCGCCACGACTGGACGCTTCGAAGGCCTTGCTCACGTTGATCGAGACGCCGAAGACGTCGGCTAAAATTTGGGTCCAGATCGGATCATGCTGCAAGGCGCCGCCGGAGGCGACGATCTCTTTGGCCTGTGGAAACGAGCGCTGGATCTCGGCGCGGACCGTGTCGTAGCAATACGACGCCGATTCTAAGCTTGCGCGCAGGATATCGAGCGGCGTCGTATGCAGGTTCATACCCTCGATCGCGGCGTGTGCGGACGAATGCCAGCCGGGCGAGCGCTCACCGGCCCAGAACGGAAGCACGGTCAGGCCGTGTATGTCCGGGGCCATCGCCGCCAGGATCTTGGCGCCGGCCCGGGTGTTGTCGCCAAGCTGTACTGTCTTCTCCAGCCAAGCGTAGATATTCCCCCCGCCGGTGAAGGCGCCGCCCAGAAGGGCGCGCTTGCGATCCACACGGTAGCAAAAGAGCGCCTTGGGAATGGTCAAATCCTCAGCATTCACAACAATACGCATTGCCGCCGACGTTCCGATGTTTAGCGCAATTCTTTGATCGCTGGTCCCCCCCCCGCCGATGTTAGAGCACGCGCCGTCGCCCACCGCCGGGAGCCATGGAATCTCCGCGACCGCGCTCAGTCCTCGGCGAAACTCGGGGACGATCCCCGCCTGCGTCGAGGCCAGATCGCTGAGCGAGTTGAGCTGATCATGACGGATCGGCAGTGCGCCGAGCGTCGCTTCGTCCCAATCTCCCGTATGCTGGTTGAAAAGCCCAGTGGCGGAGGCCATGGAGATGGAGCAAGTCGCCGAACCGAACAGGCGCAGCGCCAGATACTCGCCGAAGGACATCCAGCGTGCGACTTGGTCCACGCGCTCAGGGTGCGCCGAGGCATGCCAAAGCAGTTTGGCGGGCCAGAACGACGGGTGCAGCACGCATCCCGTTCGGCCATGGTACTCCTCCGGGTCGAGCGCCTCCCGAAGCTCCCCGACATACGGCGCGGAGCGCATATCCGCCCATGAGTAAACAGGCGTCACCGCCCGGCCATCGCTATCGACGCCGACCAGACTATGCCAGAAGCACGAAATGCCCACGCCCGCGATATTCGCCTTCGTCTCTTTGTCCGCCGCGCGCAAAAGCCGGCGAATACACTCCACCGTCCGCATCAGCAGCGACTCGGCGTCCGTCTCCACTCCACCGTCGGAAGTCGTCTGCTGCACATACGGCATCTGCTGCTCGTGGCCGGACAGCGCGCGGCCCCGCACATCGAACAGCATGGCGCGCACGGAAGAGGTCCCCATATCGAGCGCGAGGACGATGGACTGTTTTGGCATAACTTTCTGCTGCGACTTCCCTATTCCGCTCCGTCCCTATTCCCCCACTCGCTGAGGCTCGTCTCCCCCTTTTGCCCAGAGGTAAAAGGGGCGCTCATAATTATGATCCTTGCTCGCTCGACAAGTAGCTTTTAAGAATAATTCGCGTTCACAAATCACATCCTCACGGCTCTGTGACGAGTGAATGGACAATAATTATTGGCTCCCCTTTTCCCCTGCGCAGCAGCTTGTTGGGAAAAAGGGGAAAGCGCGCTAAAGCGCCGGGGGAATAGGGACTCACCCATGCGCGATCACAGAGGCGACCGCCGCGCCGACCACGCAGGTCACCAGCGCCCAGATCGGCCAGCGTCCCCAGCCTCGCGGGTCGCGCGCCTGGGCGACGACCTGCATCACAAGCACGATGAAGATCGGCGGCGTGGCGCGAACAAGCATTTCCCGCGCCGCGTGGTCCTCATAAGTCCCAAGACCGCGGCCGATAGCGGTCGCGCCGAGGATGCTCAGCGACAGCAGCAGCAATGGGATCAGGCGATACTTGCCGACGGTGTCGGCGGCGGTCGCGAGCACGAAGAGCGAGCCGCAGAGCAGACCGCTCGCCACCGCGCCCGGCTCCCACAGATGGCGGACGCCGGGGGCGAAGGTGTGCGGCGCGGCGAGACCCGCGAGCAGCGGCAGCAGGGCGCAGATCAAAACGGGAATGTACCAGTAGAAGATCTTGGCGAAGCCGAGGCGGGCGGGCAGCACCGTCGCCTGTACGGTGACCTCGTGCCGGCCGGCGCTGGTCTCCAGCACGACCGTCTCATGGTACTCGGCGGGCGTCTGCCAGACATTTTCCGTGTGCGCGGTGAATACCAGCTGCTGGCGCTGGCGCGTGGTGAAGGTCCGAGGCTCCACCTCCACCCAGCCCGGCGCGGCGCCGACGCGGCCCTGGATCACGCCCGTGCCGGCGTTGCGTAATAGGACGCGCTGCGTGCGCTTCTCACCCTGGCGCATCACGCCGAAGCTGACCGTCTGCGCGCTCAAGGTCAGCCGTGCGCCGGCCTGGCTTGTCAGCTCACGGCTCAGCACGCGGTCGCCGGGATGGCGGGTGACGGCCTCTTCCAGCACTTGCAGCGCTCCGGACGCGTCGCCCTGCGTGCGCAGGGCGTGCGCGAGCCGTTCGTAGGCGGCGGGGCGACTCGGGTCCAGACGCGTGGAGCGACGCAGCAGACCGGCGGCTTCGGCGAACTGGCCTTCCTTGATGCGGCGGCTGCCCTCCTCGAACCCGTTTCGGGCTTCCGTGGAGGTATCGAGGCCGGCCCGGTAGAGAAAGTCACGCAGGGCGTCATCGGGATCGCGGGCGAGGTCACGGGCGATCTCCTCGGCGGTCGCGGCCAGCGGAATTTCGCCGATCGCGCGCAGCCATTGAGCGAGCGAACCGTTTCGCAGGGCCGCGCGCGCGGCGTCCCACTGCTCGGGCGCCAGTGCTAAAAAGGCGTCGATGTCCGGGAGAAACGCAAACCCGGGAAGCGCGCCGGCCGCCACGGTCGCCATTTCGCCGTCTTCGTCCGCAGCCTGCGCGGCGCGGCCCGCGCGGAAGTCGATCCCGGCGATAGTCGGCTCTTCCAAATCGCGTGATGTTCCGGCGATGCTGGACGCGGACAGATCTTCCGCCAGCGCCGAGCGCGTCGCGGCGAGGCCCAGCGCGCGCAGGTCGCGGGCCATCTCGGCGGCGTCGGCGTAGCGCTCGCGCTTCTCGCGGGCAAGGGCTTTGGCGGCGATTCGGTCCAGCGCCGCAGGGACTTCAGGACGTTCCTGGGTGATGGGCGTATACGGATCCTCATCCACCGCGCGCTTCCAGGCGAAGGGGTCTTTCGGATGGGCGACACGGAACGGCCGGCGACCGGAAAGCATCTCGTAGAGGATGACGCCCGCCGCCCAGATATCCGATTGGCGGTCCGAAAGTTCCTGGGCGTTGAAATCCTCGGGCGCCATGTAAGCGAAGGTGCCGGCGCCGCCGGCAAAGGAGTTGGTGCCGAGCACTTCGGCGAGACCGAAGTCGACGAGCTTGACGTCGCCTTCGTGGGAGATGATGATATTGGCGGGTTTGACGTCGCGGTGAACGGTGCGGTTTGTGTGGGCGAAGGCAAGACCATCGCAGATCTGCGCGGCGATGCCGACGGCGTCGGCGACCGGCAATTGCGGCGTGCGGCGCAGCACATCCTGAAGATTGCTGCCGGCCACATACTCCATGTCCAGCACGACTTTGCCGTCGATCATGTCGACGCTGTTCACCTGGACGATATTGGGGTGGCGCAGGCGATCCAATACGCGCGCTTCTTCGAGAAACCGATCCCGGTCTTCCCCCTGCGCGGCGATATGTTTGATCGCCACCAGCTTGCCCAGGAGTGTATCCTTGGCGAGGTAGACGATCCCCGACGCCCCGTGCCCCAGCACATCCAGGCGTTCATATTTTCCAAGCATTCCGAGAGACATCAGCGGCTCGTGGGCCTTGCGTTAGTGAGCCGCTTTGGCGGCGGGATGGATAGCCATCAAATGTCCGCCATCGACGACATAGACCGTGCCGTCGGCGGAGACCGCGATCGATTCGGGGCTGTTCAGATGGCCCTTGGCGATGGGGCCGATCTTGTCGCCCGAAGCTTTGTACTTCACGATGCTCTTGCCGGCGGCATCGGCGACATATAGATTACCCTGCGAATCCGTGGCGAAATGGACGTTCAGTTCTATGGGCTTCTTCAGAGCTACGCCAGGCTTCTTTGGAGCGACGCCGCTTTCTTCGGAAGACGTAGTCATGTCCAGTGGGAATTTGTAATTCGTTTTGCCATCGGGCGCAAGCGCCACGATATCGCCGGCCTGGGTGACGGCGGAGACGGTATTCTCGGCGTCGCTATAAGTGAGCGGCCCGCCGCGCACCGCCGTCTCGTAAAACGTCTCGGGAGCTTTGTAAGTCAAATGCTGGAAGTCGTGGAGACGGACCGGAGGCGGAAGCGGCTTGGCGAGCGGCGGCCAGGCCGCCTGCCACTCGTAACCGGCGTCCATGGCGATGCTGGTCAGATAGATCGTGCTGGCGATAAACAGCAGCAGAAGCCCCACCAGGACCGACTGTCCCGCTGGACGCGGAGTGCGCGGCGCGCGCCACTTCTTGGGGTTCAGGAAATCGTTCTGATCCTCGACTTCGGGCATCGCGGCGTCGGGCACGATCGGTCCCTCCGAAAATCGGACGACAACGGCGGTGATATTGTCGCTCCCACCGTTGTTCTTCGCCATCGCCACCAGCTTGTCGGCGGCGATCTGCGCGCTGGGGGCCGCCAGAAGGATACGCTCGATATCTGGATCCCGCACCGGGCCGGTCAGCCCGTCGGTACAGATCAGCACTGCGTCGATCCCCGACAAGGGATAGCGCGCAACATCCGGCGTGATCGCCGGCTCGATACCTACAGCGCGTGTAATGACGTTGCGGAACCGCGACTTGCGCGCGCTCTCCTCGGTAATCACTCCGGCGCGAACCTGCTCGGCGACATACGAATGATCGTCGGTCACCTGCTCGATCTTTTGGTTACGGATGATATACGCGCGGCTGTCGCCCGCATGGCCGATATAAAGCTGTCCGTCCTTGATTACGGCGGTGACGCATGTCGTGCCCATGCCTTCGGAATGCTCACCCTCGCGTGAAAGCTCGTAGACCTTGGCGTTCGCCTTGCGCAGAGCCGAATCGAGCGCGTCCTGCACGTCGATCTCATCGTCACGATGTGCGTCCAGCAGGTCGACGAGCGTCTCCGCAACCGCCTCGACCGCCGCAGTGGAGGCCGTTTCGCCGAAGTTGCGCCCGCCCATACCGTCCGCGACGATCATCACTCCGTCGGCCCGCAGATGGCTCTGCTTGACATCTAGGACCGCATAAAAATCTTCATTATTGGATCGTTTGCCCAGATCCGTTTTGGCGCCGATAAGGAGGTTCATCGTTGTAGGGATAGTATAGCCGGTGACGGTGGAAAAGGCAAGAGGAAGTCACGCCTGCCTGGTAATGAACTCGGGGGTTCTCAAAAGACTTCTTACTTCGTCATCCGAATCGCGAGAACAACAGCAGTAGTGCAGCCCACGGCGAGACAGATCCCGTAAAACACGCGAAACGGAAACGGGAAGTGGGATTGCCCTAGCGAAGCGGCGGCAATCCCAGCAGCGGCCAGAGACACCCCGATTCGGGTGGACTGGTCAGCGGGCGCCTGTCCGAATTTTCGCGCGTTGCCGAGCGAGCCGCCGCTCGCCATTCCGGAAACCAAAAGAAACGCTCCCGCGACGACGCCGACGGTCAATGCGAGAGCGGAAGCTTGAAAACACGCCGCGCCCGCAATAACGAGCGCGCAAATTACGATCGCGATTTTCCGAAAAGAATTTTTCATGGCGCAGGCGGAGACGGCGATCCCATCTCCGTATCAATCGGCTCACCAGACGGCGACTGCGCCGTTGGCTGCCCCGCCGAGTATCCAAACTCGGCGTCTCCTCCCAGGTATACGCCCCGTCCCGGCTCCACGGTTCCTAAAATATCATCCAGCGATACTTCGGGAGCCGGGATACCGATCATATCACGATACGCCAGCGCGGAGACTAAGAACCACAGCGGCACGGCCGCCAGCAGGCCGAGGGTGAGAAAACCGGAGCCGATCAGCGTCAATGTTCCCAGGACAAACGCCAAGCCCATCGCGATAAACCGGTCGGGCCACATCGCTTTCATGCTGCGCGGCAAGGCGTCCCCTAGCGGCGCTCCAGCCGCCGTGAGCGCAATGGCCGGCAGCAGCAGACCGGCGAGAAAAACGCCCGGCAGCACCAGAAACAGAGAGCCAGCGCCGATGAGCAGGGAATAAACGACGCCAAAGACCAGCATGCGGCCAAACAGCGGTCCGCCCGAGAAGATATCCCGAAATGAAACGGGCTCGCCCTGCACCTGCTTCAGCGCCATCAACGCGAGTCCGCCATACACAAAAGCCGAATAAGCCGCATTCAGCAGCGCCAGGCCGAATGTCAGTCCAACGGACATATGGGTAATCGCATACCACATGCCTCCGCCACCGGCAATCTTCTGCGAAACACCGACAGCGAGGATGACAAATAAATCGATACAAAGGGGTGCGTAAACCGCCACGATGGTCGCGGCGATCCACAAAGGGGCGTTGGACGTGAAAAGCTTCCACGCTTCGCCAAGCCAATCGAAACTCACTTTGCGCGGATGGTGAGTTCCCGCGCCGGCATATCCCGTACTCATGGACTGATCCTCCATCGACAACGACATAGAACGACGGTCCGTTTATTCACCAAGCAGGCAAGCGACTCCTTCAATCCCTTCGCTTAATATTCCAATGGCCGGCGAGCGCGTTCGCGCCGCCGGCCATTGAGAGCATTCGCAATTCGATTAAACGCCGCCAAGCGGCCGATTCGGATCGTCCGGCGGCGACTGCGGATCGGACGGAGGCGTCTGCCCAAACGCCGGCGGAGCGCTTTGCGCGGGCCAGTCACTCGGGGCCGCGCCTTGAGGCGGAAGCGCAGAACCCGGCTGATCCGGAGCCTGCGGCGGAGGCCACACGCCAGGCGGATTGCTCGGCTGCGCAGGCCATGCGCCGGGCTGATTGCTTTGCGCCGGCGGCTGGCCAAATTGTGGCGCGCCGCCTGGCTGACCGAAGCCTGCGGAGGCTCCCGTGTTCGGCGGAGGCGGCCAAGCTCCCGGCTGCGGCGCTCCATAATCCGGAGCAAACGCCGTCTTGACAGGCATATCTCCCATATCGCGATAAGCGAGCGCGCCCATCAGATACGCCATGGGAACGGTGGCGAACAAACCAAGGCCGCAGGGGATGATGCCTGCCAGAACCACCAGCACCAGCACGAAGCTAAACAGCGCGGCGTTTAGCAAATCTGATTTCATCGCGTTATAACTGCGCGTGACCGCGTCCATCGCGGGAACGCCGTCGGCGACCATCGCCTGCATGGGAAGCATCAAACCAGCAACCGCAAACACACCGACACAGCAGGCAATAACGCCGCCAATATAAAGAACGCCGAGAACAAAATTGGCGATCAGCATTTGAACGAAGTACGGCCCGCCCTCGAACATATCCCCCGTCCCGATGGTTTCACCGCGCACTTGACGCACGGCCATCCGATAGAAACACGCCGCAAAAAAGGAACTGATCGGCCAGCTAATCAGAGACGACATTATCTGTCCCACCGGCGACATTGTCTGTGTCGAAACCGACCCCGCCCATGTGGGCATTCCCGGAGTGTTTCCCGAGAAATTGGGGTTCGGAAATACGGCGTGTAATGTCGTGCGAAGGATCCCGTTGATGACGAAATTGATCAGAAACAGCACGATCCACGGCGTCGGCGACTGTGAGAACAGCCGCCAGGATTCTCCGATCCATCCGAAATCAACACGCCGATTCGGCGCGTAACCGCTCCCCATTGATACGCTCATGCATTTCCTCCTGATTTAGTCGCCGTAACGGTCAAACATTGCCCTGCGGATGATTCGGCTCATCCGGGGAAGACTGCGGGCCCTGCGGCGGTGGCCATGCTCCCGGCGGATTGCCGCCTTGCGGCGGTGGCCATGCTCCCGTTTGTCCACCTTGAGGCGGAGGCCACGCTCCTGATTGTCCACTCTGTGGCGGAGGCCATGCTCCGGTTTGGCCTGTTGGAGGCGGCCACGCGCCTGTTTGCCCCGTTGGGGGCGGCCACACGCCCGTTTGGGGATTCGGCGGCGTGATGGAAGGCGGCGGGGGCCACACGCCAGCCTGGGCGACGCCGTAATCCATCGGCGCGACCCGGGCCAGCATTCCGATCATATCCCGGTAGGCCAGCGCGGCAATCAAATACATCATCGGCATGGTGATCAGCAATCCCAGGCCGCACGGGATTGCGCTGACCACATAGAGAGCAGTAAATAGAATCGAGAAGAGACCGGCGTTGACCCAATCGCTTTTCATCGCATCCAGGGAGCGAGAAATGGCGCGCGGCGCGCTTTCTCCATCGCCAATCAGCGCCAGAGCCGGCATCAACAGCCCCGTCACGAAGAAGACCCCGACCACGCACGCCAGCAAGCCGGCGAAGCTCAAAAGGCCGATCAGCACAAAGGCGGCCAGCATTTGCCAGTAGCCCGTCGCTCCGTTAAATGCATCATTGAGCGTAATCGGCTCGCCGCGGACTTGCTTTACGGCCATCCGATAGTACGCGGACGCCTGAAATACGTTGATCGCGAGACCAAAGACGGAGCTCACAAGGTTCATTATGAGGGACATCTCCGTGGAAGGCGAATTATATCGCCCCGTCCACATTGAGGACATCCCACCGCCGATCATGGCGAATACAAGCGAGACCATGAAACCGACCAGCATGCCGGCAACGATGTAAATTATCTGGGAAATGATCCACGGGCTGACTTCCTGGGTGAGCAGATTCCAGGATTCACCGATCCAGCCATAATTC
>JAOQAA010000377.1 GCA_025963815.1 Capsulimonas sp. | reverse complement strand
GTCTTTGGACTGGATCGTGACGATTTGAATGATGCACACCGGATTTATCTTCGGCGTGTTCGATCAGACGTTGAATTATATCTAAAGTTGAAAAGATTTAGTACCTTTAGTGGTAATTTTCAGGGCGAACTGCAAAATCTCCTAGAGGGCTATATTTTGAGGCTCCGCGAATTGATGGATCGCCGCTCGCCCTATTCCGCTATGGCGCGGGCGTACCTTCTGCAAGAATGTGGCGCTGATTTTTGAAATCGCTCGAAAAATCAATCGGCTAGATCGGCGATAGACCCCATCACTTTTAATGATGGGGTCCTGGATTTGGGGCTAGCTGCCTCGCCTCAGACGTAATGCCGTCGCACCCAATCGCGGAAGTCGGCGCGGGATTGGTCCCATGTGTAGAACATGTGCCCGCCTTGATAGTGCTGGATGAAGAGGTTCTCTTTTTGTTCGGGCAAGAGCTTCATCTGCGAGGCGAGACGTTCGGATGAGAAGTAGGGCGTGACCATGTCGTAGTATCCGTGAGCGATGAGCACTTTCATGTGCGGGTTCACGCTCATGGCGTAACGCAGATCGTCGATGGACCCTGCCGGAGCTTCAAACACGTGGCTATTGCCGTCGCGCTTCCATTCACTGTTGACATCGTAACTCAAGATCTCGTACTTGCGGTCAGTCTCGACGTTCAGTTCGCTGCGCAGCAGGTGATTGATGCCGCTCACGAAGAGGCGTTGCGAACCGGCCAGGCCCGGCTCCGGCGCTTCATTCCCGTCGCGGTCGGGAAACGGGTCGATTGCCGTGGCCGACGCATCGTAATAGCTGAGCGTTTTCTGCTCGGATTTTAGAAGCTCACGGGCGAAGCGCCAGAAGGGCACTCGTCCGTGTCCACGCTGGACTAGATCTTCGGAAAGTCCCAGGAAATCCGCAACTCTGGTAAAGACCTGCCCGCGTACTGCTCCGTTGCTTGCGGTTCCGATCAGCAGAGCGCGCGCCAGTTCTCCGGTGGCGAATGCTTCGATCGCTTTGCGCTGAGTCTCAATCGGCTCGTCGCCCGTGAGAACTCGTGAACGCTTGTGAAACGCCGCCGCCAGGGCCATGGAGCAGAACTGGTCCACAAAGGATTGGACATCGTAATCGTTCGCCTGCAGCAGAGAAAACTCCAGGGCTGGGGAGATGGCGATCGCCGCCGTCAAACCGACCCCATGGGTCTCCTGCAGGCGGCGGGCCAGTTTGGCGCTGCGAAATCCGCCATAGCTTTCGCCGGCGATATAGATCGGGACATCCCAGAGTTTATGCTTGGAGAGGAACCGCTCGATAAACTCGCCCAGCGATTCCAGATCTCGCTCCAGCGCATAATATTCCTTTTCATCAACGGTTTTCGACGGATCGGGCTTGTCCTTTTCATCCGGCTTCTTTTCCGGCTCAATGACGCGGCTAAACCCAGTTCCGACTGGGTCCACGAACACAAGATCCGTAAACTCAATCCAGCTTTCAGAGTTCTCGACCAATCGGGTCGGCGGCGGCGGCATCGCGCCAGTGGGGCCAAACGCGACGCGCTGAGGTCCAATCCCGCCGATGTGGAGATAGGCGGACGCGGCTCCGGGGCCGCCATTGAAGACAAACGTGACCGGCCTGCGGCTTTTCGCGTCTGCGGCCTTGTAATACGTGTGAAAGATTTCCGCCGCGGGTTTTTCCTTTTTGCGCAGGACGATCCATTCCGCCGCCACGTCGATCTCCACGGCCTCGCCGCCGCTGGTATGCCAGACTATCCGTTTGCTGCTTCCAGACGGCGCCGCGTATTCTTTTGGTTCGGGTGTTTCGTTGCTCATTGGGTGGTTTCTCTTAAATGGCGGTATTTTGAAAAGTGCATCGAGACGCTCCCAGGAATGATACCTGTGGAGCAATTCACGCATTCGCTTCGGGCTAGACAATAGTACAACGCCTCGGTCAACAAAAAATCAAGCGACTCTTTGAGATTGCAAGACGATGGATCTGGGGAGTGGCAAAGCGTCAAGCCGCCCGCATGATACAATACGAATATCGTTTGCGGGAACTGAGGCCGTGCATGCATCTCAATTTCGACGATAAGTTAGTCATCGGCTACTTCGTCTTTTGTCTCTTCCTTCATATTGCGCTGTGGCGAAAAAAGCTTTCAAAGCCTTTTCGCCGCAGAGCGCTGATGGGCACGCTGGCAAGCGTTCCCGCATCGGTGATTCTGTTAAGCAGGCATCATCCGCACTCGTTGACCGAACCTGTCGTTCTCTCGATTTGCGGAGCCATGGCGCTCATCTTCGTTTGGGGTTTCACGTGCATGATCAAAGAAGGCGATATCGAGAAGCAAAAGCGTTTGGATGCGGGGATCGTCTTGAAAGAAGACCGGGTCTATAACGATTGGGCGAAGCCGGACCCCGAGTAAATTCTGTAGCAGCTCTTATTATGAGAGCGAGGTTTATCGTGATAACATGTCTCTGACGTTGGGTTATCCGGCGGCAGATGGTTGAGAAGGAAACGCCTCAAGGATTCTGGATCATTGAAGATGCGCCGTAGCGATAAGGATCGGGAAATTGTCGTTGAGGACGCCGCAACGAGCGCCTTCAACGACAATTTTGTTATGGGGAGCGGGCGGCTTATTTCTCGAATGGACTGACGCTGGGTTTGTCGTCAGGGATTAGGGGATACGCGTAGGCGAAAATCACGAGCGATTTTTTTTGCGTTCCATCGGCTTCCCGGAGTGGCGTCTCCAAAACCAGGGCGGCTTGCTTGTTCGGGATGCGTAGGGTGAAGTCTGTTTTGATCGGCGCCCCCGTTGCCTGCAAGAATGCGGGGGAGAGTTCAAAGTGAAATTTCCATGTGGTGATCGTCTCGCTGCTGGATGCGGGTATGGAGGGCCTGTTGGTAAGGCTGATCGCCCCATCGTTATTCGCCAACTGCATGGCGGCTTCGTTTCCAGGCGCGACCATGATGGACGGTGAACTCAACAGCGTTCCCGAATTTTGCATGACGGCTTTGTAGAGCGCCGTTGCATCGGGGGCGATGCTGGAGTTCTCATTTGCCTGATTGGCGCTGTTCGGCGCGCCCGAGTTGTTTTGTGTCGATGGTGAAGTCGCAGTGAGGGCGACGGATGACAGCGAAGAGAGCTTGACCGTGGCTGGTGTTGTCTGTGTCGCTGCTGATTTGCTTGGAGGCGCGCCGCCATTTTGCCGCGAACTGTCGCCGTCCTTGAGATAGGCGGCGCGCAGCGGCGCGAATTTGGCGGTCTCGATTGTCACCAGCCGGTATGTGATCAGGTCCGGCGCCGGCTTGGCGGCGGCGCTTGCCTGCGGCTCGGACGCCATAGAGGCGGTCTTCGCATTGACTTGCGTTGCGGTTGGGGCGGGGACGTTGATCCCGGCGGCGATTCCCGTCGCCATACCAGCGGCGGCCAGGGTGGCGACGAGTGTGGTTTTGAATCGTTGAATTTGCATGGCGCGAAGGGCTCCTTGAAAAATTTCCTCGCTGCTGACGAGGCGTCTGGGATGGATTGGGGAGGCCGGAAGTGTGGGCGATGACGGGGCCGCATCGGCTTTCCATTCGTCCGCGAGCATCGCCGCCAGGATGATTACGGTGGTTGGCGCGCCGTGTGCGGCGCACCAGCGGCGCATCCGGTCCAGGGCGCGGGAAATGCGGGTGCGGACGGCGGCTTCGCTGATGTCCATGCGCCGGGCAAGTTCGGCGCTGGTCGATCCCTCGTAGTACTTGAGGATCAGCAGATCCCGGTCTGCGGCGCGAAGGCTCGCCAGGGCGTCGGTGAGCAAATCTGTGAGATCGCCGTTTCCCGCGCTGTCGTTGTGCCGCATTGCCTCCGCCTCTTCTTCACGCCGCCTCTGCCGCGCCTGCATCCGCAGCGCATTTCGAGATGCGAACCGCGCCGTGGAAAATAGCCATCCTGAGAGCGGCGCGCCGGGCTTGATCGAGTTCGACTTTCGCAACAGGATCAGAAAGACGGCCTGAGAGACATCCTCCGCCAGCGCCGAATCCCCGACTTCCCTTAAGCAAACTCGGAACACAAACTGCCGATGCCGCTGGACGAGGGCTGCGAAGGCCGCCTCCGATTTCTCCTCTTGAAAGCGCCGAAGCAGCGCGCTGTCATCCATCATGATAATTCCGGTCTCCCAAAAGGTAATGTCCGAAGGTGCGGCCAGTGTTACAATTTTTCTGCGCTTGACGGCGGTAGGGACGCCAAGAAAGTATACTATGGGCGCAGTGGCGGCGGCAATTTCTGGAAACCATATCGACGGAGTTGGTGTTGGCGTATCATCGGAAGCCGAGACGTACGGGCACAAAAGCGACCAGCGAGCTTGCAATCTCAAAGTGTCGTGTCTGTTTACTTTGTTTTGCTTCTGATTTTGTGGTAAAATGCCCATTATTCTTTCTTAAGCGCAGAAGGATATGATTTCCCTCAGGGCGAATATAACACAAAATAAAGCAGAAATTTTGGAGGCGCGAGGATTAAAGCGTGAGCGAGACACATTTCGGATTGACGGGACTTGCGGTGATGGGGCAGAACTTGGCGCGGAACGTGGCGCACAAAGGCTTCCCGATCGCCGTGCATAATCGCACGACGGAGAAGACCGAGACGTTTTTGGCGGAGCATGGCCACGAAGGGCAGTTTACGGGCTCGACCAGTGTTGAGGAGTTCGTGAACGCGCTGACGCCGCCGCGCGCAATCATGATCATGGTCAAGGCCGGCAAGCCGGTCGATGATGTCATCGCGGAGATCAAGCCGTTTCTGGCCAAGGGTGACCTGCTGATCGACGGCGGCAACTCGCTCTTTACCGACACTGAACGCCGTGTGAAAGAGCTGGAGGCCGAGGGCTTTCGGTTCTTAGGCACGGGCGTGAGCGGCGGTGAGGAAGGCGCGCTGAACGGTCCGAGCATTATGCCGGGCGGCAGTGAGGAAGCCTACGCGATTGTCGAGCCGATCTTCACAAAGATCTCCGCGCAGGTCAGCGGCGAGCCTTGCTGCACCTTTATCGGCGCGGGCGGCGCTGGGCACTATGTCAAGATGGTGCACAACGGCATTGAGTACGCCGACATGCAGCTGATCGCCGAAGCCTATGACCTGCTGAAGAACGGTCTGGGCCTGACGAATGAAGAACTGCACGAAGTGTTCACGCAGTGGAACGAAGGCGATCTGGATTCGTTCCTGATCGAGATCACCGCGCAGATCTTCGCCCGCAAGGACGACGACGGCGATGGTTACCTGGTGGACAAAGTCCTGGACAAGGCCGCCCAAAAGGGCACCGGCCAGTGGACCTCGAAGTCCTCGCTGGACCTGGGCATCCCGGTCACGGCCATCACCGAGGCTGTTTTCGCTCGCTGCCTGTCGTCGTTCAAGGACCAGCGCGTCGCTGCCTCCAAGATCCTCCCTGGCCCGACGGGCGGGACGATTGAAGGCGACCGTCAGCAGTTCATCAACGATGTCCGCGACGCGCTGTACGCCTCCAAAGTGGTTGCGTACGCGCAGGGCTTCGATCAGATGATCGCGGCGGCTAAGGAGCACGGATGGTCGCTGAACCTGGGCGCCATCGCCACGATCTGGCGCGGCGGCTGCATTATTCGCGCTCGCTTCCTGGACCGCATCAAGGAAGCCTACGATTCCCAGCCAGATCTGGCGAACCTGCTGCTCGCGCCGTACTTCACCGAAGCGGTGGGGAACGGTCAGAACGGCTGGCGCCGCGTGATCACCGAAGCCGCGCGCCTCGGCATCCCCATCCCGGCCTTTTCTTCGTCGCTCGCGTACTACGATGGCTACCGCCGCGCGAACCTGCCCGCCAACTTGATCCAGGCCCAGCGCGACCTGTTCGGCGCACACACCTACGAGCGCATCGACAAACCCGGCCACTTCCACTCGCAGTGGGTGGAGTAGGTTAAGGCCCGTTGCTCCGGATAGCCGGCGAATGAATTCGCGCCTAGAAAAGCACGATGTCCACCTCCGTGGACTCCAGAGTGGAAACGCAAACGAGTCTAAATCTGGAGTGTCCGCAGGGACACATCGTGCCCTTCTAGGCGCGAATTCATTCGCCAGCTCCTGGAATCTTCTCAAACATTTCCCACTCAGAAACCCTGCGGACTTAGTTCGCGGGGTAAACTAACGTCTGGACACGGCAAATATACCGGGGCGGCGTTCTGCCCCTCAGATTTTGCTCGGAACAAAGCACGCCCCATTGGGTTCGCCGAAAGGGATCACACGGAATGGAACTCGTCATGGTCGGCCTCGGCCGCATGGGAATGAATATGCTGGAGCGGCTTGCGCGCGACGGCCACACGGTTTACGGATTTGATACGTCGCCGGAGAAGGCGGCGGAAGTGACGCAGCGCGGCGGCGTTCCGGTCTCGGACCTGGGCGAGGCGGCCGCGAAGTTCACACAGCCGACAAAGATCTTCTGGATCATGGTGCCGCAGGGCAAACCTGTCGACGACACCATCGCGAAACTCAAGGCGGTTCTTTCGCCGGGCGACATCATTATCGACGGCGGTAACTCATACTTCAAAGACACCGTGCGGCGCGGCGGGGAACTGGAAGCGGCCGGACTGCATTATATCGACTGCGGGACCTCCGGCGGCGTCTGGGGATTGAAGGAAGGCTACTGCCTGATGATGGGCGGAGATGAAGCGTCCGTCAAGATCGCTGAGCCGATCTTCAAGACACTCGCGCCCGAGAATGGCTATGTCTATACGGGCGCTTCGGGCTCCGGGCATTACGTGAAGATGGTGCACAATGGCATCGAGTACGGCATGCTGCAAAGCTACGGCGAGGGGTTCGATATCCTGCACGCCAGCGAGTACAAGCTGGACCTGACCGCCATCGCCTCGGCGTGGCGCTTCGGCAGTGTCGTGCGCTCATGGCTGCTCGACCTGCTTGTGATCGCGTTTAAGAACGACAACAATCTGGAGCACATTCGGGGTTATGTCGAGGATTCCGGCGAGGGACGCTGGACCATTCAGGAAGCGATCGACCACAACGTGCCGGCGCCGGTCATCACGGCCTCGCTGTACGAGCGGTTCCACTCGCGCGAGAATGAAAGCTTCGCGGCGAAGGTGATCGCCTCGCTGCGCAACGAGTTCGGCGGACACGCCGTCAAGGCGTCCGACGTCAACATCGGCGACGCCACCGGGTCTGGTTCTGCATCGGTCAATGAGGGAACATCCTCCAGCACCGCCGACCAGATCCAGCCGGGTGACAAGGCCAGCGTGGCGGCCGAAAAGATCGGCGCCCGCAACGCTTAATCACCCTTGCGGCGATATCATCACTTGGACAATTGTCTTCAGGAGAATTTATGGCGACTAATGAGAATACCGGGCAGGCCAACCCCGTGGAAAATAATGGACAGGCCAAGCCCGCCGACAAGCCGGTGCTGGTGGAGCGCCCTTTGCCGCCCTGTAATATTATTATCTTCGGCGCGACGGGCGACCTGACCCACCGCAAGCTGATCCCGGCCCTGTTTAGCATTGAGGCGCAGGGACTGCTGCCGGAAAATGTCAAGATCATCGGCTTCGCGCGTCGCGATTACTCCGACCAGTCCTACCGCGAGGAGCTCAAGGCGTCGCTGGAGGAGTTCGCGCCGGACCTCTGGAAGGAATCGCAGGATGCGTGGCCGCGCTTCGCGCACCGGGTCGTCTTCCATCGCTCGGACTTCGACAACTCGCAGGGCTTCGAATGGCTCCGGGAGCGCCTGGACAAGTTCGACGAGACCGAGGGTACTGGCGGCAACCGCCTGTTCTATCTCGCGACCCCGCCCAGCACCTACTCCACCGTCATCGAGCAGCTCGGCAAAGCCGGCCTCGCCAAGCGCGACGGGGAAACCAATAACCCGTTCATTCGCATCATCGTCGAAAAGCCCTTTGGTTCGGACCTGACCACGGCGCGCGCGCTGAACACCGAGCTGAAGACGGTCTTCGACGAGGACCAGATCTATCGCATCGACCACTATCTGGGCAAGGAAACCGTCCAGAACATCTTCGTGTTCCGGTTCGCCAATGCGCTCTTTGAGCCGCTCTGGAACGGCAAGTACATCGACAATGTCCAGGTGACGGTCGCTGAGACGGTCGGCGTCGAGCAGCGGGCGGGCTACTTCGACACCGCCGGCGAGCTGCGCGACATGGTGCAGAGCCACGCCCTGCAGATCCTCTCGCTGATCGCGATGGAGCCGCCGAACTCGCTGGGCGCCAACGATGTCCGCGATGAAAAAGTCAAAGTGCTGCGTGCGATCAAGCCTGTGGTCGGCAAGGAGTGCACGGATTGTGTCGTGCGCGGCCAGTACGGCGCCGGCCAGATCAACGGCAAGGACGTACAGGCGTATCGTGACGAGCCGAATGTCCCCAAGGACTCGGTGACGGATTCGTTTGTGGCGCTGAAGATGGAGATCCAGAACTGGCGCTGGTCGGGCGTCCCGTTCTTCGTCCGCGCCGGCAAGCGGATGGGGCAGCGTCTCACCGAGATCAACATCGTTTTTAAAGACATCCCGCCGATCCTGCTCAAGCAGCTTTCTCCAACGGGTGTCGAGCCGAACGTGATTACCATTCGCGTCCAGCCCAACGAAGGCATCTCCATGCGCCTGAGCGCCAAGCCGCCGGGCGCACAGACCCGCGCCGTCCCCGTGGATATGAACTTTACCTACGGCACCAGCTTCGGCCAGCGCATCCACGACGCCTACGAGCGCCTGCTGATGGACGCCATGCTCGGCGACGCCGCGCTGTTCACCCGCGATGACGAAGTCGAAGCCGAATGGGCCTTGATCACCCCGATCCTCGAAGCGTGGAAAAATACCCCCGCTCCCGACCTGCCTAACTACGCGGCGGGAAGCTGGGGCCCGGACGCCGCGAACCGGCTCGCGACGGATATTGGCCGGAAGTGGCTGGATCGGTAAGATTAGCCCTCAACCCCCAGCCCCTTCTCCCAATTCTGGGAGAAGGGGAGCAGGAGTTTTTGAGTTTTTAAGATCTTAGTAAAAAATCTTTCTCTTTCATCGGACTCCCCTCTCCCAGAATTGGGAGAGGGGCCGGGGGTGAGGGCCTCAAAAAATCGCCCGCTCAGCAAATGCTGAGCGGGCGATTTTCGTTGTGGGTCTACTTATGCCCGGTGCGCGGGAACAGTGCGCCGCCGGCGGGGGCGGCGCCGCGGCCGGTGGCTCGTTCAGCGGCGCCGCCCTGGGACAGGCCGGGCTTGGCTCCGGCCGAGGGCTTCTTGCCGCGCGCCAGGGCGCGGCGCTGCTCGCGGTTCAGAGGCGCCGCCGGATCGGTCTGGGCGGTGGCTTCCTCGCTCACCGAGGGCTCCTGGTCGCTGGGGGTGGGGATTTCCTCCGTCATCACATTTCTCCTTTACGCCTTGGATTGCGTTCTTTAATCCTATTATACCGCTGAGATGCGCTCATCTCCAAGAGGGAGGGGCGCGATGGTTCGTTTAGCCGAACTTTCGGCGCCAGGACGGCAGGGGCTGACGGGGCTCCATCTCCAGCACGACCGTCGTTCCGGTGGGACCGGTCAGCAGCCAGACACGGTCCACTGTGTTCAGCACGAGCCAGAAGCCGTAGCCCAGCGTGCCGGCGGTGGTGTAGCCGCGCTCCAGGGTGGCCAAGGGCAGGCGATCCATGTGGATGCCCTTTCCCTGGTCCTCGATCCAGATTTGCAGGGCGCCGGAGCGGGCGGCGCCGACGGAAGCGTTTCCCCCGCCGCCATGGACCACGGCGTTCATGGCGACTTCGCTGACGGCGGTAATCAAGTCCTGTGTCCGGTCTTCCGGCAGGCGACTGTTTTCGCATGCCGCAACCGTCTGGCGGCGCAGATGCGAAATCGTTTCCGCGACGAGCGAAACCGGAGGCAGGAAGGGGGAGAGACGGCGCGGCAGATCGCCGGGCGACGAGCAGAGATGGAGCTTGCCTTCGGTGACGCTTGCGAGTACGTCGCGCAGGAATTTCCGCTGCTGGTTTGCCGCCGCGCGTGATTCGCGCAGCAGCCGGGTATTTTCCCGCTCGACCCGCTTGCGCTCCGCGACTTCCTGCTCCGCCGCCGCGCGCAGCCGGTTTTGCTCCTCGTAAAGCTCCACGGTGGTGATCGCCGACGCGGCGAGGTTGCCCAGCGCCGAGGCGACGCGCACTTCCAGCGACTCAAATTTTCGCGGTTGCCGATAATAGAAAACGAAGGTTCCCGTAGTCTCGCCGTGCAGGACGAGCGGCAGGACCAGAACCGATTGGACGCCTTCGCTGCGCAGCAGTTCCAGGCGCGGCGCCATACGTTCGTCCAGCGCGACGTCCTCAATGAGAGTCGGCTCCGAAGGCGCGGCGTGTCCGCCCGGAGGCGTCTGGTTGCGCGCAAAATCCTCGGAAAGCCCGGTCTGAGACATCATGCCCCACGAACCGTCCATGGCGCGCCGCCAAACGGCGTAGGCGTCGGCGTCGAACAATCGGCGGGAAAGGCTCAGGACTGCCGGAAGAAGATCACTCAGATGCAGGGATCCGATCAGGGTGCTAGCCGCTTCGGCCAGCACGGAAAGACGCTCTTCCGCCTGCCGCCGCCGCTCCAGCTCCCGCTCCAAAACCCGCGCCGCCTCCCGGGCGTCGCCCAGAAGCCGGGCGTTATCGACAGCGACCGCCGCGCGTTGCGCCAGGTCTTCCGCCAGAACCAGATCGTTTTCCGTGAATGTCCGGCCCGAGTGCCCCGCTGTGATCAGAGTAATGACGCCGAACGTCTGACCGCGCGCCGTCATGGGGACCGCAATCGATGAGCGCAGGCGCAGCTGGAGAATCGCGTCCCGCATTTCTGGGTCGGCGACTCCGGTGCGCACCATCTCCTCCGTGACCTCCGGATGAAATTCGGACATCCCGGTATTCAGTACGCGCAGAAAAGCGAGCGACGGAGCCGTTCCGCTTTTTTCCACCAATGCGGCGCCCCAGGCCTGCTTTTCCGGGTCGGCGTGCGCGGTGGCGAGGCGATTGACTCGGACTTCTCCGTCCGACGTTGTCCGCGCCATGCTGACTGAGCACCAGTCCGCAAACCCGTGGACAAGCGCGTCGGCGATCTTCTGGAGAACGGTCTCATAGTCAAGCGATGAGTTAAACTGCCGGCTTGCCTCCACCAGGATGCGCAGTCGGCTGGGTGTTTGTTCGGCGCCGTCTTGCGGCGCGAATTCTGGCATGACGATCCCTTGCGTGATAGATATGTACGATGCTAAACTGGTATTGCGCGGGGCGCATTAACGGAATTGGGATTCTCCATTGCCCCCCCGTAATCCTGCCGCTTCCCCGCTGAAAATAGGAAACTCACCATGTCCTCTTTTTCTTCTGTTCTCACCGGCGTCGATGTGCTCGAACGGGATGGCTTCGCGCCGATCGTGGGAGACCGCATCGCCCTCGTGACCAACCATACGGGATTGACCGGCGACGGGCGCGCTACGGCCGACTTGCTTCGCTCCACCGCTGGCGTGGATCTGCGCGCGCTGATGGGGCCGGAGCACGGCGTGCGCGGCGAGCTGGACACGGAGCAGATCGCCGACGGGCGGGACCAGCGCACGGGCCTGCCCGTCTACTCGCTCTATGGACCGCGCACGCGTCCGTCCGAAGAGCAGCTTGCCCAGATCGACACGATTGTCTTTGATATCCAGGACATCGGCTGTCGGTTCTACACGTATATCAGCACGCTGGCGCATGTTATGGACGCCGCCGCTGAGTTTGGGAAACGTCTCGTCGTTTTGGATCGCCCCAATCCGATTACCGGCGCCG
>JAOQAA010000376.1 GCA_025963815.1 Capsulimonas sp. | reverse complement strand
AAAAGAAAAAGCGCGCGGGAGATGTCCCGCGCGCCGACCGATCTTGGAAATATAATTAATGCTAGTTGCGGCCGAAAAGACGATCGAGTAAACCGCCCGATTTTGCGGGCTGCGGAGCGCTCTTGGGAGCGGGAGGAGGCGTGGCGGACGGAGCCGGCGCGTCGACAAGTCGAGCGAGTTTCGATTGGATCATCGGGCTGGAGCCGTATTGAAGCGCGACGCGATAGGTGTCGATGGCTCGCTTTCGGTCGCCCTGCTGTGCGAAGACATCGCCGAGAATGCCGATGGTCTTGACGTTATCGGGCTGCATGCGAAGGATCGCTTCGCAGATGGCCTGAGTTTCCTTGACCTTGCCGCCCATCATCGCCATTTCGGCTTCGCCGAGCAGACGCTGGACTTCGGCTTCGACTTGAGGAGACACTTGCGACTGTGTGGGGCGCGCCGCGATCGGCGAAGTCGCAGCAGAGGCCTGCGGCTGCACGGTCGACTGGACGCCTGATGTGGCGCCGGAAGGCATGCCTGGCTGGGCGCGCTCCGGAACAAGGGTGGCGTCGTATTGCGAGCGGCGCTCGGTGTCGCCCAGCACGCGGTACGCCTGGTTGATCTGTGCGAAGATACGCTGGCCCAGGACTTTGTCCTGCGTCAGGTCCGGGTGGAATTTCTTCGCCAGCTCCCGATATTTATTTTTGATCTCACTGGTGGATGCGCTTGGCGGCAGCCCCAGGACTTCGTAATAATTGCGTTGCAGGTTCACTGCAGTGATACTCCCGTTCTTATATGATCGATCTTAATTTTATAATGACATCGTTCCGCAATCGCGGCGTCGAATTCCCCGTCGATCTACCAATATCTGGGGAGCGTTTGTTTCTCCTTTACACTATTGCAACGTTTAATGATTTTACCCAACGAGGCGTTCTGTTAACCCGCCTCCTGCATGATCGATCCAAAGTAGCCGGTATAAAATTTGATGACGATGATCGCCACACGAATTCCGACGGCGACGGTGGTGATGGCTCCAAGCGACATGCTGACCTGATGCAGCTTGAATTTCGCTTCTTCTTCATAGAAGCTCGCCATTTTGTCCATCATCGTGTCCAGGTTGCCAGATTCTTCACCGGTTCCCATCATCGAGATCACCATCGGCGGGAAGATCCCGGTTCGGTGGAACGCTTCGGTGATTCCTCCGCCCGCTTGAAGCGCCGTACCGATGGACTCCATGCGCCCCGCGAGATAGGTATTGCCGCACGCCTCAGTCGAATAGTGGATGGCCCGAACGATATTGACGCCCGCCGAGTACATGGACGCCAGGGTGCGCCCAAAACGGGCGAAGGCGATCATGCGGACCGCGCCGCCGATCCACGGCAGGATCGATAACACGGCATCGTAAAACCAGCGGAATCCCGTCGCCAGCCGACCTAGGATGTAACATCCTAAAATGAACCCGATCGTTTCAAGCAGCGGATAGACCGCTTCCACAAAATACGCGTGAACCTGGCCCAGGAACAGCAGCACGAGCGGCGGAAACAGAAACATGGCCGTGATGTTGACGCACGGCCGGAACATCTCACGCTTGATTGTGCCGCGCAGCTGATGCTCTTCCTCCAGCGTCTGCGCCAGCCTTCGGAACTGGACATCTATGTTGCCGATCGCCTCGCCGGCGATAATCGAGGCCCGCTGGTAATCCGGGAATATCCAGGGATATTCCGCCATCGCCTCGCTAATCGTTCCGCCGGCATTGACACGCATTGCGATCGTATTCAGGCACTTGCGCAGCGTTCTATTGTATGTCTGCGCCTGCATTGTCGCCACGGACCGCTGAAGCGGCACGCCGGCGTCGACCAATGTGGCAAACTGCCGATAAAGGATGGAGAGATCGCGCAGCGAAACTCCGGTCCAGATCGGATAGATCAGCTTGGACAGCAGCCATTTTCCTGGGGAAAGCGGCGGCGGCGGCGGGATCGGCATGTCGGCTGACCGAGACGACAAACGCATCTCGCCCGCGGGCGCGGGACCGGGTCCAGCGCCTGCGGGCACCGGCGCGGCGATCAGTCGCATCAAAAAGTAGCCTTCGGCCTGAACGTGGCGCGCCGCGCCGCGCTCGTCGGGGGCTTCCACTGTTCCGCTGACCCGCTTGCCTTGCGAGTCCTTGGCCTCATAAGAATACAGCATACGTCTTTATATACGAAAAGTATTGGTCAGTTCGCCCGCCACTCCGCTGATTCCTCTTTTCATGACGAATACGGAGTTAGAAATGTTCCAACTATTTATATCGATATTTCGTCGGATATTTCGGAGGCGATTTGCGCTGCGTTTTTCGTGTCTCCCGGGATGATGAGATACGGCGCGATCTCCGCCAGCGGCGTCATCACGAAGGCTCGCTCATGCATGCGCGGGTGGGGCGCAGTGATGAGCGAGGTCTCGATTTGGCGCATGCCGTAGAGCAGCACATCGATGTCAATAACGCGCGGACCCCATCGGATGGTTCGCACGCGTCCCAGATTCTTTTCAATCTCCAGCACGGTCGTCATCAGCGCGTCCGGGGGGAGCGCGGTTTCGATTTGAACGACCCCGTTCAAAAAGTCCGGCTGATCGACCAAGCCGACCGGCGCCGTGTGGTAAAGCGACGACGCTTTTGTTATCTTTATCTTCGGGTGCTTCGCGAGTTCTCTCAAGGCCTGGGTGAGAGATTTTTGTGGATCGCCAACATTGGCGCCCAGGCCCAAATACGCCGTCACCCATTCCTCAGAGGGAGATTGGGATGTGGACACGTTAATCGTCGCCCAGTTT
>JAOQAA010000328.1 GCA_025963815.1 Capsulimonas sp. | reverse complement strand
AGACCGCATAGCGCAGCATCCCCGCCGCGCTGTTTTCCATCGGCCCCACATCGCCGCGCCACAACGTAAACCGCACGACCTCCCATGCCTGCGGATCGAGCGCAACCACTCGCGCATAAATATCGGGAGATTTCAGGGCTTCCGAGTGGGCGTCTATCTCACTTCGGCGCAGTGCGGCAAGGTCGGAATGCGGCGCCACGTGAATGATCTCACGCGTCGCCGCCGCAGGCGCGCCGGCCGCCCCAGCTCGGTCGAAGGCCATGGGGATCCAGGTGCGCACGGCGGGCCAGCCGAAGTCGCGCGTCAAGCCGGCAAAGCCAGGACCGTGCAGGAAATCCAGTGTCCCCACTTCCGATCGCCAGAGATAGAACGGCGCGTAACGATTCTCCGTCGATCCGCCGACGCCGACCTCGGATATCAAAAACGCCTTGAACTCCAGATGCGCCATCCCATCGAACGCCGCGCCGCGCTGCGCCACTCGGTCGCGCACGATCCCCATATCGTAATCACGCGGCAGCGTGAATGAGTACTGCATCGTTAGCATTGGATTTCCCCTTTCGTGTCTGTCTTACTGAAAAAGATTATGATCGAGGATAGGGAGTGGCGTATTGGACAATCGTGCGGAATTGAGTAGAATCGTGCGGGAGATTTAAGAATCGCGCAGAAACCGGGAGGGCGTCACCCCCACGATACGCTTGAAGTGGCGCGCGAGGTGGCTCTGGTCGGCGAAGCCCACGGCGGCGGCGGTCTCGCCGACGGAGACGCGACCAGTAACGAGCATCTCTTTCGCCCGGTCCACACGGCGAGCGATCAAATGCTGATGCGGTGAACATCCCATCGACAGGCGAAATAAGCGAGCAAAGTGATAAGGGCTGATTCCCGCGATCTCGGCGGCCTGCGCAAGCGTTACGTCCCGATCGAGGTTATCCTGCATAAAGTCGAGCACACGGCGCAGACGCAACGGCGAAAGCCCCTGCGGCGCACCCTGATCGACACTTCGCTCACCAAACGTCCCATACCGACGCATCAGATGCGCCGCCAGCGCCGTCCCTAGCGCCTCGCCGTACATGAGGCCGTTCGGACACCCCTGCCCCGCCTCCTCCAGCAGCGCATACCCGATATGCTCCACCTGAGGATCGCGCACGCAAAAGGCGCTCCCCAAATACCCTGCGCCACGCCCCAAATCATCCGCCATCCGCGACAGCAGCGCCGGCGCCACAAAAAGATGCAGCCCCTCGCCCGCCTCCTCCTTGCGCCACCGGCTCGGCCGCGCCGCTGGCGTCAGCACCATATCCCCAGTCCCACGCACCCCATCATACGAACGCCCTTCGCACTCATACGCCAGCCGATGCGGCGTCCCCGCGTTGATGCACAGATAGTGCTCCCCAATCGCCGGCAGCCAAACATCCGCCGCCGGCCTTTGAACGCGCCGGACCCGCACCCCGCCCCACACGGCCTCTATGGTTGATATTCTTTTTGAGAGCATGACAATAGGAATCTTTTCAAAAGGCCTTGCCAGACGCTCTTAAATACCACATCTCTACCATCGGCTGAGTGGAGGGAAAAAGCTTCACAAGCAAGCAAGCTAGCCCGCCGATGATAAAAATGGGAAGAGCAGTAAGAGGATACTTCGCAATTTGCAGCACGCAATACAATAGGCACGCGATACAAATTTGCCATGGATGCTTTTCTATGAATGCCGACACTGCTGGCCAAAGTCCGGCCATTTTGACAGCGCCAGCCAGGCATATAAAATTGACGAAGTCTGTTGCGGCAAATTTTGCCCACGACCGTATCACTGGCGTGTCCTTATCCATTACTTAACCTCGCTCTATATGTGCGCCTGCGAGAACCCGCTTCGAAACACAATTTTTCAGGAAAAGGGTTGAGCACCATTGTACCGGATGGCATCTTCGATTTCCTCATCGAAGTTATCGGCGCGTAGTCTATTACTGTTTGAGGTAAATTGCTAAACTCAAACTAACTCAAACAGTTCCCCATGCCCGAGCGGCAGGAGTGGCGAAGGCGCTCCCTGATATACCAAATGCAGCGCGTGGAGCGGGCGGGTGCAGGCGGTGTAGAGGAGTTTGCGCTCTTCGTCGCGGCCGTAGGTGGCGGCGTCGGTGTCCATGACGAGGACGGAGTCGAACTCCAGACCCTTGGCGAGCTGGACGGAGAGGACGATGACGCCTTGCGGAAGCTTGTCGAAATCGCCGGAAAGCAGTGTCGCGCCGAGGGCGGCGCCATACTGGGTTTGGAAGGCGTCGGCGGCGCGGCGGGTGCGGCAAAGGATAGCGACGGTCTGCATGCCGTCGCGTGTCAGACCATCGATGATGGTTTGGAGGGTCGGCAATGGGTCGGCGTCGGACGCGAGGGCGTGAAGCTGGGGCTTGGTCCCGGTGCGGCGGACGTTTTCCACGTGGACGTGGTCGCCGAGAATGCGCCCTGCGAAGTCGGTGATCTCCTGGCTTGAGCGATAGCTGCGCGTCAGCTCCAGACGCTTTACCGAGCCGGCACCATAAACGCTCGCGAGCTTGGCGTAGTCGTCCAGGCCCATGAACGGGTTCGCCGCCTGGTTGGTGTCGCCGACGATGGTCATGGAGCAGCCATCAGCGAGACAGTTGCGCAGGTATTCAAAGTGCAGCGGCGAGTAGTCCTGCGCTTCGTCGACAATGGCGTGCTCAATCCCGCCCATGCCGGGGAAGCCACGGACAAAGCC
>JAOQAA010000541.1 GCA_025963815.1 Capsulimonas sp. | reverse complement strand
CGAGCGCGGCATGCGCTCGGGGACGCTGAATGTCCCGGGGATCGTCGGCTTCGGCGAGGCGTGCCAGGTCTGTTCGCAAGAGATGGAGCGGGACCGCTCGCACACGCAGGGCTTGCGTGATTATCTTTGGGAGCAGATTCAGGCGACCGTTCCCGATGTCAAGCTGAACGGGCATCCTACCCGCCGCCTAAGCAACAACCTGAGCATTGCGATCCGGGGCGTGGACGCCGACGCGCTGCTCGCCAGCCTGTCCGGCGTCGCGCTCTCCACTGGGTCCGCCTGCACCTCCGCGTCGGTCGCGCCGTCGCATGTGCTGCTGGCGCTGCCGGACGCCGCTCAGATCATCGGGGCGTCCATTCGGCTCGGCGTGTCGCGCTTCACGACGAAGTCTGAAGTGGACCAAGTCTTATCGCTCATCGGACCGGCCGTGGCCCGCCTGCGCGGCGTCACCGCCGTCGCGCCTTAACGCCAAATGTCCATGGACATCCCACGTGAGGATCCATCTATGTCGACCGAAGAACAAACTAGCGCCGGGACGCCCCCGGAACCCGTCACGAACTGTCCGACTTGTAAACGCAAGCTTCTGACGAAAACCAGCGCCCTCTGCAATTGGTGCGGAGCCAAGATCACCGACCCGAACTTTCAGGAACAGGCCGCGCAGATCCGGCTCGCCGCCGACGCCGCCGAGCGCGCTCGTATCTCCGCGATTATCAAGGAAGAAGGCAAGTTCGGCGTCATGGGACGGCTGAAACGCCGCGCCAAAGGCGCCTCCGGAACGCTAAGCCCGGACGATAACTGACCGACGAGCAATGATGTTGGACGCCGCCTCGCGGCGAAAGGTAATACCATGACGACCACTTTGACGGAGGCGCAGTCGCCCACGCTGACCATCGAGCCGGATCAGATCATCGAACCGGCGCTCGCGCTCACGGAATCCGCGCAAAAGCAGGTATTCCGGGTGCTGGAGCGAAAGAATACGCCCGGCGCATTTTTGCGGATCGGCGTACGCGGCGGCGGCTGCTCGGGACTGTCTTATGTACTGAAGCCGGACACGGAGTTTGATGAGTTCGACCGCACCTGGACCCTGGAGAATGGAGTCCGGGTCGTCGTAGACCGCAAGAGCATCCAGTACCTTGCGGGCACGACGCTGGATTACAGCATCAAGAACCTTCTGGAGGGCGGATTCCAGTTTCAGAATCCCAACTCCGCCAAGTCCTGCGGGTGCGGCAGCTCATTTACGCCGAAGTAGATCCCATTACGCCACTCCACCCATACGAATAGGAAATCGTTACTATGAACCAGCCTGATGTTCAAGAAGAGCCGCTGAACAATGTCGAACTAGAATCGGCGATTCTTGGCCTGCGCATGGCGCTCACGCCGGAAGAGGAAGTGGAGGCCCGGGAGCATTTTCTGACCGTGCTGCGCGACAGCACCCTGTCTGTCCCCACCGTTCACCCCACCCCGACAGCACCGGATGGAAGCATCCTGCCGAACGCGGACATCACGTTCGTCGTTGCGCAGACCCAGGAGGGCGTCAGCGGCGTTCCCGCGTTCACCACGCTGGGTCAGCTCCGCGGCACGCTTCCCGACGTTCAGAACGGCATGTTCCTGACCGGCGCTCAGCTCGGCGGCATCCTGGGCAACAGCCCGCACAAGCTCTTTGTGGACGGTCCGGAGATGCACGTGGAAGTCAGCCAGGAAGAAATGGTCTTCATGGCGCAAGCCGCGCAGCAGGCCGTTGAGGATCAGCAGACGGCGGCGAACCACAATCAAGCGCTGGAGAAAGCCGTCGCAGATTTCCAGGAAGACGATACGACCGCTTCGCGCGAAGCGCTTGTCGGCGCATTCCTTGGCGGCTTCTGCCGCGTTCCGGTCGCCACCGAAGCGGACAAGGATATCCCCGTCGTGGTGCTTCGCCTCGGCGATCCCAACCAGCCCGAGACGGTCCAGGAAATCCCCCTGCTGACCGATGACGAAAAGCTGCTGGCGTTCACCGGCGAAGAGGCGCTCGGCGCCTGGAGCACCTCCGAGCGCAACGTCATCGCTTTGCCTGGCCCGATGCTCGCCCAGCTGCTGGCCCAAACCGGCGTCGGCGGCGTCCTGATCAACAAAGGCGCCGAGCATTCTGTAACGCTGAAAGTCGATAATAATCAGTTAGTGGTTGCGTAGAGCCCTCACCCTCGGTCCCTCTCCCCGGCGGCTAAAGCCTGGGAGAGGGATGTCCAATATTTAGAAGCCAAACATTGCTCCGCACCATGCAAACAATGTTTGGCTTCTTTTTTCTTAACAGCTTGCGTGAACCACGTTTTGACTTCGTCCCTTGGACACCCCTCTCCCAGGCTTTAGCCGCCTGGGAGAGGGGCCGGGGGTGAGGGGTCACTTAACCCCAGTCTCCCAATTAATATGCGCTTCCACCCAGGCGACATGCGCGATGGATGTTGACGAATACGCTCCGTCCACATTTAGCCACGGTGTGACTTGCCGTCCGATGCCCACCACCGTCGAGCGGAAATCTCCTTCTTCCTGCGCTTCGTCGCTCCAGCTGTAAACTCCCAGATACGGCTTCCATGGTCCCCATGCGTTATACATCAGCTTGCCGTGCGCGAACCGAAAGTGCAGATTATCCGGGGTGCGATAATCGTTGTACTCACTGATCAGCTGCCAGGCGCCGGCGGTAACCGTGGCGTCGACCCCATATCCTTGGTTATGGTCCGTGCCGAAGGAAAATCCCTTCCCCGTTCCCAGGGAAAGGCCGAGTGTCAGATGCTCATTGAACTTTCGGCCAAGGCGCATGTAGGCGTTTGTCGATCGACGGTTGTCGTTGTAATTGACCGAGGCGGCGACCGTGTTGGCGCCGTCATCGTATTGATACATTACGCCCGGCC
>JAOQAA010000290.1 GCA_025963815.1 Capsulimonas sp. | reverse complement strand
TTCCAGCGCCAGCGTTTCAAGGCGCTGAGCACTCGTTTATCGATCTCCGCGTTGCCGGACGACGTGCGCAGGGTCGGCGTGAAGCTGCCGTCGGGTTCGATCTCCACCCGGACACGCACGAACGATTTGAACGTATCCTGTTTCAGCTCATCGGGTATCTCTGGCTTATCCTGATTGGTCGGCTCGGCGTCCTTGGTCGGTCCTGCCGGCGGTGGAGGCTTGGGTGGATCGGGCTTTGGCGGCGCGGGCTGAGGCGTCGGCGCGGGCCTGGGCGGGGCCGGTTTGGGAGGCTCGGGCTGAGGCGTCATTGGCGCGGGCGTTGGGATCACCGGCGGCTCGACATGGGCGTTTCCGGCGTTTTGATTGCGCAGGGGAACGCCGAGATTGGCGCTGCCGCCCGCGAGCGCAGTGTGATCTGGAGGGGCGTCCGCCATCCGATCGGGGCGCGTCGTCAGAACGCGATTATGCGCGGCAGAGGCCGGTGCATGATGTGTCGTCTGCGGCGCGGGGTGAGGCGTCGCGATGGGCGGCGGAGTGTGCGTTATCGGTACAGGCGGTGTGGACGTGCGTATGATTGGTTTCGGCGGCGTTCGTTTGGGAGGGACAATCGCGAGCTTTGGCGGTTTGAGGCGCGGCGTGGCTGGCGGTGGCGGAGTGACAAGTGCGATCTCCACGACGCTGGGCGCGGATATGGTGTGCGGAAGGATGCGCGCGGCCTGCCACCAGAGCAGGCCGTTGACGGCGACCGACGCCGCGACGGCCCAGCCCAGCCGCCGGGCGGACCGGTCTTCCGCAAGACCAGTCGCAGCGAGAGCGGGCGGCGTGTTAGGAGCCATTGCCTGCCTCCGGATCGGTCGCGATGGAGAAGCGGCTGATGCCGACCTTGCGCGCTTCATCAATACAGCCGACGACGAGGCCGTGTGGAACGGTCAGGTCGGCGTTGATCACGACGGACGCTGTGTTCAGGTCCGCCTGCGGCCCGGCCTTCGCCAGCAGAGCCGCGCCGAGCCCGGACATCGCCACAGGGGTCTTGTTGAGATAGACCTGCTTGTTCTTGTCGATCGTCACCGTCAGATCGTTCGCCTGCTGCTTGCTTGCGCTCGCCGCTTTGGGCAGGTTCACGGGCAGGCCGTTCAGGCGCGTGAGCGCGAGCGACGAGAGCATAAAGAAGACCAGCAGAAAGAAGATCGTGTCGATCATCGGGATGATCTCGATCTTGGTGCGCTTAAGCTCGCGGCGTCGCTTGAATTCCATGGGTGTCCTCTTTCATGGGAGCGTCGCCGTTCAGGTTCGCGTGTTCGGCGTGTGATTGATGGCGCCGCTCGACCAGTACATTAATCAGCTTGGTCGCCGCCTGTTCCGTCTCGGCGGTCACCGTCCGCAGGCGCGCTGCGAAGTAGTTATACGCGACGAAGCAGACGACGGCGATGATCAGACCCGTCGCCGTCGCGTACAGCGCCTCGCTGACGCCGCCCAGCACCGCGTCGCTGCTGCCGCTGTGCTGCTGCGCCGCGATGGCGTTGAATGCGCCGATCATGCCGAGGATCGTCCCGAGCAGGCCCATCAATGGCGCGATCGTCGTCGCCGTGTCCAGCACCGGCAGGAACCGTTCGAGGCGGATAAAGTGATCCTGACCGGTCTCCTCCACCACACGCTCGACCTCCCGTACCGGCTGATGCGCGTGCCTCAGCACGACGCTCAAACACGCCGCCACCGGCCCGCGCCGCCCCTCGCAGGCTTGCAGCGCTTCCGTGTCCTTGCCCGCGCGGCAAAGCGACATCGTTTTGTCGAGAAGTCCCGGCGCTGTGTCGCCAAACTGGCTGAACGCTGCAATTCGCTCCCCGATCACCGCAAGGGCGGCGATGGAGAGCAGCAGCAGCGGGACCATGATGAACCCGCCCGCGTGAATAAAGTGTAATATTTTGTCCATGATATTGCTTTCTTGAAGATGGCCAGCAGGCCGTCACATTTTTATCTACCCCTGGCCTCCGCACTGATCCTCCGTCGACGACCTGCCCCGGCCTTCGCGCGCCACCTCCCGCGTATGACCCACCCCGCCCCTTCGGGGCACCCCTCCCTTGAAGCAGGGAAGGGTCGGCAAGAGATTCTCGGACGAAAGCCGCTTGCGAGATCATCTCTTAATTACCCTTCCCTGCTTCAAGGGAGGGGTGCCCCGATGGGGCGGGGTGGGTCATACGCGGGAAGGCTGCCTGGGGGTGAGGGCCCTCCCCTAGAACTTCCCCCCAACCGTCAGCAGCACGCGCCGGCCTTGCTCGAACCGGGTGCCGCTGAAACCCGAATTGAAGTTGAGCACGTCACGGCTGTCGAAGATATTCTCGATGTCCAATTTCACGCCGACCTTCCCGTCGATCATGGTCGGGCTGCTCGCGAGGCGCAGGTTGACTCGGCTGTGATCGTGGCGCTTGCCGCCATCCAGCACATTACTGTTGGCGCCGTAGATTGAACCCAGCGTACTGGACTCTTCTCCGCTGCCGTAATAGACGTCCATCCCGACAGATGCCTGCGTGGGAAGCGTGTAGCTGACGCCGGCGCTGATCGTGTTGCGCTGATCGTGGTCGTTGATCTCGGGCGCGGGGCCTCCGGATTGGTCGACTCCACCCGCCTTGGCGAGGCTGTTCGCATAAGCGATATACCCGCCGAAGCCAACGTTGTTTTTCGGCGCCAGGTCATACGACAGCTCGAAGCCGTGGACACTGGCGTATTGGTAGTTGAGCGTTGTGTAGGCGCCGATCTGCGTGTATGGGATCAGGATGCCCGTGTCGTCTTGATTGCGGATGTTCTTATAGTAATAAGCCATCTTGACTGTTTGATTGGAGCCGATCTGGTGTTCGACGCTGGCGTCGTACTGATCGAGCGTTTCGGGCTTGATCGCCGTGCCGACAATGGCGCCCTGCGCCAGCGGCGGCTGGGTGAACAGGTGATTGAACGAAAGCCGGCCGACGGTGCCCTTCGCAAGCAAGTAGGACGCATTGATGCGGGGAGAAAGTTCCGTCTTGGTGATGCTGTTGTCCTCGCCTTCGCTCGGCTCTTGCTTCTGATGGTAGCTGTCCAGGCGCAGACCGTAGTTCAGCGTGAAGCGCTTGTTCACGCTCCAGGTGTCCTGAACGTAAGCCGCCCGGTAGTAGCCCGACCGATGGACTTGCAGGGTGGGCGTCTTCGCGCCGGGAGTGGCGAGATAGACCGGGTTGCCAAGAACATCGGTGACAGTGTTGCCTTCCCCGTCGGTCTGGATGGTTCCGGCGGGCGCCAGGCGGGTGTCCACGGCGGCGAGGGCGTCCAGCGCGAGTTGGCTCTGTGGGACGAATTGATAGGATTCGTTTCCGCGCTGCTCCTGAAGCTCGAAGCCCGCCTTGAACGTGTGCGACTTGAGTGAAGCGGTCACGCTGCCCTGGAACTCCGTCTGGTCATAAACGCGGTTGAGCGTGGGGTTGAACTCGATGGAGTTGTCTGTCTGCGTCAGCGTCCCATCCGGGTTGAAGCTGTTCGGGTTGATCGATGGGCTGTGGTTATGCAGGTCCAGTCCCGAATGCGATCCGCCGATCCCGAAGAGACCTGTGACGGTGTCGCTGAACGTATGGCGCAGGTTAATCATTCCGAAGTTGTTGGTGTCGGTCTGGACGATGTCCTGGCCCGCCGCCTGCTGCGAGGGCAGCGCGATCGTCCCGCTGCCCAGGGCGTCCGGGCTGCCGGCGTCCTGGACAATAGTCCCGTCGGCGCTGCGCGCGCCGCCGTAGCCAAAGCCCTGACCGACGGTTGCGTACTTGCCCGGCAGTCCCGCGCGGTTGGCGATCTGAGTCTCCGCCGGCGCCGCGTTCAGGGTCACGCCGAAGGTATTCCGGTCATTGGCGATATAGTCGAACTTTCCGAATAGGGTCGTGCTGCGTCCGAAGTTGTGCGCGGTCTGATCATCGGGCTGCGGCGGCTCCAGAGCATTGTCGGTGGAGCGCGTATTCAGATCGATCAAATAGCGGAACCGTTTGGGCGCCGGACCTTCGACGCCCGGGGTGAGCGTTGGGCCTCCCTGGCCGCCGAAGGTCACGCCGCCGTCGAATGTTCCGTACTCGCCGCCTTGCAGGCTGAATGTCCGCAGGGGGGCGATGGTTCCGGCGCGGAGTGTGAGGTTGAGGATCGCCGCCGTCTCGCTGCCGTACTCCGGCGCATAGCCGCCGGTGAGGATATCGGCGCTCTGGATGGCTTCGGGGCTGAGCAGCGCGCCGGCGCGTCCCTGCAATGCGCCCGGTAGGGCAAGACCATCCAGATAGATCGAGGTGGATGCGTGCTCGCCGCGCGGATGGACGACATTCACCGAGGATTCGACGAACCCCGGGTTGGTGATCAGCAGCTTGGGCAAGCTTTGTGGATTGCCCGCCGTCGCGGGATATTTATTCAGGAAGTCCCGATTGCGCTGTGTCGCCGCCGCAGTTTGAGACTGGCGGATCAGATTGCGCGAATCCTTGATCTTAATGACTTTCTCGGTCTTCGGCTCCAGCAGCACTTCGACATTCGTCGTGGTGTCCGCGGCGACGGTGATTGTGCGGTGATCCGTCTCGAACGAATCCCCGCTGGTGCTCACCTCCCAGGCGTGGTTTTCCAGCGGCGGGCTGACGGCGTCGCCGCTCGCGTCCGTTTTGAGCGTCACATCTGGGCGGACATTGGCGGTGTCGTGCAGCGTGACGGCGGCGCCGGCGGCCGGCTTTTCGGTATCAGCGTCCTTGACGGCGATATGAAGGCGTCCGACGACGTCGCCGTAGGCCGCGCCCCCGGTCAAGAGGCAGAGGGCCGCGCCGAGCATCCAGGCGCGGGCGGCGTTGATCGGGTAGTTCCGATCGTTCATTGTGAGTATCTCCTTGGTCCCTGAACGTGCAATTCCCTGCTTGAGCCGCAGCCAATTGCGAGAGCCGTCGCGGCCGGCGAGATCAGGCATAGCATTGGCGCTGCCTGACGCAGACGGCCGCGCCCGGTTGTGGGTTTTGGGGTAGACGAAAGGGCGGAGACGTGTCACAATTCCGTTGGCGACGGGCGTATAACAGCGCTTGCCAGGCGTGCGAGTATTCCAGTACTTGCGCGCCTTTTTTCGTGTCCCAGCTGTCAGAACGCTTTTTCAGTCACGCCGAAGCGTGCGCCGAAAGAAACGTCCGATGACATTGATAAAATCTGCGAGAAAACGTATATGTTCACCATGCGTGGACGCAGCATCGCCGCATCGTAGGCATGGGATAGTGTTAGGAAAGAGTTACTGGGGGCGCTCGAAGCGAGGCGTATTGAACGTGTATCGGGCGCAGAAGCGGGGTGGGGTGGACGGCGAGACGAACGCAAAGGATCGGCTGCGCGGCGACGGAAAGCCCGTCGCCGTGCAGCGTATGCCAGGCGTCCATCCACTGGTGCGCGACGCAGGGAATATCCTGCGCCGGCGCCGTCACCCCATGGAGCGAATTGTGCGTGGTCGCGAAGGTCGCGCTCGAATCAAAGTTGTCGGTGTGGTGCAGAGTCGCGATCGCGCTCATCCAGAAGCAAACGAATGCCAGGACGAGAGCGACTTTCCGGAGGATCGGTTGTGCTTTACGATTCTGCGATAACATCACAGGGCCATTCTACCTCAAGAATGCGATTTGCGCAAACTGGTAACTTTGCCATGCGAAAGTAAGAAACCGGCCGCCCGAAAGAGCGTCATTTCGCCGACGAAACCGTCACCTCGGTCGTGCGGTCTGCGGGCAGCGTCGTCTCCACGACGACTTCCAAGCTTTTGCCGTCCGCCGATGGCTTGGAGGAGACGATGCGCGCGGGGACCGTCTTGCTCTTTTTGTAACTGATCTTCGCCTCTACCGTCACAGTTGCTCCAGGGGCGGGCGGCGCGATGTGGAAGACGACGCCATGCACAGGAACGTCGATGTGGTTTGTGTTTTCGACGAAAGCCGTCTCAGTCGTCAGCCCCTTGTCGTCTCCGGCGGGGTAGGTGGTGAGCAGATGCCAGGGCTGGAGGATGGAAGGCGTGACCTTGTCGCCGTCCACGGTGAAGACGACGTAATGGAGGTAGCCGCCTTCTTCGGGCGAGGCGTCAAGCGGCGCGCCCGCGCCGCCGGAGATGTAGTACTCGACCCCGTCATGCGCGGTATGCCAGTAAAGGTGATTGTGCCCGCAGAAGACCGCGCTCACATGGGACTGGACGAATAGTTTGTGCAGACTTTCTCGCGCTTCGAGGCTTTTAAACCCGGTGTCGATGGTCGAGCCCGTGTCGGGCGGGCCGAAGACGTAGTGGTGGAGGAAGACGAAGATGTGCTTCGCGGAGGCGTTCGCTTTGAGATCGGCTTCGAGCCATGCGCGCTGCGCGTCGTCGATCTCGCCGCCGGCGCTGATCTTGCCGTCCGGCAGAACGGGGGTGGTGTTCAGGGCGATGAAGTGGCTAGAGCCGTAATCGAACGAGCCGTAGAGCGGCCCCATGCGCTTCCGGTAGATCGGCAGCAGCGCGGCGTCCAGGCTGAACTCATGGTTGCCCGGCGCCATGAAGATCGGCGATCGCGCGAGCGCGGCGGATTGAAAGAACGTGTCGTACTCGCCTTCGGCCTCGGCGGGGGTATCGCCGTAGCCTTCGATGGCGTCGCCGGTCCACAGGGTAAAGGCCGGGCGCACGGTCCCGATTTCCTGGCAGATTTGCGCCAGCGACGGCGGCATCGGATAGCCGTGCCCCGTCGACCGGTTGTCGCCGCTGACGACGAAGGTGAAGTGGTCCGGATCGGCGGGCGCGGCCATGGACGTAAAGAGCGTCGGGATCGGCGGCAGCGCCTTCGTGGTCTCGGCGAACACGGGCGTGGCGAGGAGCGTGCTCAGGGCGGCGATGACGAAGGTGGATTTGTTCATAGTTGCATAGGGCCTGTCAGAAAGACAGCACGCCCATGGAGCCATGAGCGTGCTGTAAGTGAGGATTTGCTTGCGTGCAAAACTGGCGGATTAACCGCGCTCGACGCCGGCGCTGTTGCAGGAGCCGTCGCCAAAGCCGTCGGTATATCCCGGCTGGTTGCTGTTGCGCAGCGGCGAAGATGTCGGCCCGTCGCAGTAGCTGTCATACTGCTGCTTGCTGATAACGGTCTTGACATGGCCGTCGGCGAACGCCATGACGTCGACGTTCTTATGCATGTGGTTTGGGTTATTGTTGGTGGGCGATGTCACCACGTCCCACGGGGCGACGTAGCAGCGCATCACGCGGGTCTCCGACGGCCGGGCGAAGTAGCTCGTCGGCATCGGGAACGGCGGATCTTGTGTGTGCATTGCGGGAGGTCCGGGAGGGCCAACTTGGCTGCCGGATTTGCAGATGGAGTACGCTGAGTTCGCCGGGAATGCCGGTGTGCCCTTCGGGAAGAGGCCTAAGTTCTCTTTGGTGAACTTATAGGAGGTCCCCCACGCCTGGTAAACTGGTGTGCCATTGGGGACAGTGTTGCTGCTGGCGCCGCCGTAGACCGTGCCCGCCGTGAAGCCGGCGTCATCCGGGCAGTGGAACACTTCGGTGCTCTTGACGTAAGGCATGATCTGCGCGTGGACGCCAAACTCGGGAATGCCGTAAGTCTTCGCCGTCAGAGGTCCGATCTGCGCTTCGTTGCTGACCGAGATCGGCATGCACTCGTCGTTATCCTGGTTGTACTGAAGGATTGCAAGCATGAACCCTTTCAGGTTCGACTGGCAGGTCGTCTGGCGGGCCTTTTCGCGGGCCTGGGCGAAGACGGGGAACAGGATAGCGGCGAGAATCGCGATGATTGCGATAACAACGAGTAGTTCAATGAGAGTGAAGCCGCTCCGGCGGCTTTGCTTATTCATCATTTATTCGGTCCTTTCGAGAACGAGAAATTTCTTAACATGAGGATACGCTGATTATGGGACTCTAATGTTAAGAGAAGATTAAATCATGAGAGATTAGATAAAATTAATATAAAATCAAAGAATACAGCGGTACACTCACCGCCATGATCTGCAAAAATCGAGCGTTCACCTTGATCGAAATCCTTGTTGTGATCGGCATTATCTGCATCGTGGCGGCAATTTTATTCCCTGTTTTCGCCCAGGCGCGCGAGAAGGCGCGGGCGTCGGCCTGCTTCGGCAATTATCGACAGGTCGGGTTGGCGATCCATATGTACTCCCAGGACTCGGATGGCTTCACGCCTCCCGACGGCGGGTCGTTTGCGGGGCTAATCGAAGACAGCCGGCCATATATCCATACGCCCCAGGTCTTTACCTGCCCGGACGATTACGACCGCAAGGAAGAGGGCCGCGTGGGTTCGTACCGAATGCCGACGTTTTATCAGGGGAAGCCTTTGAGCTGCGGCTGGAGCGATCCGTATTCAGAAAAAGTCATCGCGCAGCCCACAAGCACCGTCTTGACTTACGAAGCCGAGCAGGACTTCGCGCAGTCGCCCATCAATCCCACCTATCGCCACCACGGCGGCGCGCAAATCCTCTACTTCGACGCGCACTGCCGGTGGCTCTCCCGTGGCCGCGAGGCTGTTGATGACGATGATTGATTTTGGCCGCAGCTATAATTTCATGCTGACGGCTGGGGACGATGGATCGCTCATGATGTCCGTTGCGCCGGTGTAAAGATGGGCGCGGAGGAAGGCGGCGACGCATTGGGGATCCCATTGGGAGCCGGCGCCTTCTTGCAAGATAGCGAGGGCCTGTTCGCGGGGCATTCCCTTGCGATAGGGGCGGTCAGTGGTCATGGCGCTGAAGGCGTCGGCGACGGCCATGAGACGGGCGATCAGGGGGCAGTCTTCGCCCGCAAGGCCGTGGGGGTAGCCGCCGCCGTCCCAGCGTTCATGGTGGTGGCGCACGGCGTCGAGCGTGTCTTCAAATCCTGGGACTGACGCGACGATGGCGGCGCCCATCATTGGATGCTGCTTGACCGCGTCGAACTCTTCCTTGGTCAGCCGGCCCGGTTTGCGCAGGATCTTGTCTGGAACGCCGATCTTGCCCAGGTCGTGCAGCAGCGCCGCGACCGATACCGTACGCAGGCTCTCGGCGTCCATGCCCAGCTCCCGCGCGATGTCCAGGCTGTAAACCATGACATCCTCGGAGTGACGTCGCGTGTATCGGTCTTTATTGTCCACGGCCGCCACCAGACCGTCCAGCATGGTGAAGCCAGAGGTTTCCTCCGCGACGGCCGCGCGCAGGCGGTCGGCTTCCTCCGCTCCCATCCCTTCGGCCTTGGCTCGCATTAGCCGCCGGTCCGCCGCCTCCAGCACTTCCGCATGGCCCGCGCCGTCGTGGGGAAACACGGCGCCGCCGACACACAGGCTGAGTGGGATCGCGGTATCGTAGCCGGGCGGCGTATAGCCCAGTTCGGCCACGGCTTCCTCAATGCGTATCTTGATCGACGACACCTCGGCGGTCCCCGCGCCGGGCATCAGCATCGCGAACTCATCGCCGCCGAAGCGCGCCACCACATCGTGGTCCCGGCAGCAGCGCCGAAGCGCCTCGGCGATCCGGCGCAGGACATCGTCGCCGGCCGGGTGTCCGTAGGCGTCGTTGAAGAACTTGAAGTTGTCCATGTCCATCATCAGGACGGCAAGAGGGAAGCGCTCACGGCGGGCTCGCTCTTCTTCTTTGACGAGCTTTCGATGGAAGGCGCGATGGTTCAGCAGACCCGTCACTGGGTCGTGATCCGCCAGCCGGACCGCTTCCTCCAGCGTGCGCTCGCGATCCGCCTCCATGCTCTTACGCTCGGTGATGTTCTCGGCGACGGCGGCAAACCGGGGCGGCGTGCAGGGATTGCCCGGCATCAGGCACACACTCACCGCGAGCCAGAGGGTGACTCCATTGATGGTCCGCGCGTACTCAAACCGGACCGGCTCGCCCGTTTCGGCGCTTTTGCGGCAATTCTCCAGCCAGAACCCGCGAATCTCCTTTGGAACACGAAGGTCGCGAAGCGACTTTCCCTGCACCTGACCGATCGAGCGTCCCAGATAATTCGCCGTCGCTCCGTTGACAGAGATGAAGTAGACTTCGTCGTCTCGGATTTCGGTGACCCCAAGCAGAACGGCGGAACTGTCGTAGAAGCTGCGCAGCGCCGCTTCGCTTTCGCGCAGCGCTTCCTGAGAGGCTTGCAGCGCGTCTTCGGCCTGCTTGCGTTCGGTGATATCGATTGCGGAGATCAGAAATCCGATGACGGCGCCGTCCGTCCCGAACTCGGGGGTATAAGAGGCCTGGATGTACCGTCGGCCAAGGCCGCGCATCGGCACCCAGGCGTGATACGCGAGCGCTTCACCGTTGAGCGCTCGCTCCGTATAAGGCCGAACGATCTCGAAGGCCGGCGCGCCCAAAACATCGGTAATTCGAAGTCCCAGCGCTTGTTCCTGGGAAACGCCCAGCATCCTCTCGTAAGTCTTGTTCACAAAAAGGTAGCGAAGGTTGCGATCGACGCGCGCGATCAGAATAGGGACGGTATCCACGACGCTTTTGAGGCTGTTTCGCCGCATCTCGATCAGCCGGACGGCTTGCCGCGCCAGGCGCAGCAGCGCCGCTTGCTGTTCCTCGGAAAGAGTTTGCGGCTCGCCGCTAACGACGCACAGCGTGCCGAGCGGCGCGCCGTCGGAGGAAATCAGAAGGGCGCCGGCGTAGAACCGTACGTGCGGGGAATCCGTCACAAAGGGGCTGTTCGCGAAACGCTCGTCCAGACGCGCGTCCGGGACGACGAACACCTGGTCGCGCTCCTGAATGTACCGGCAGAAGGAAACTTCGTAAGGGATTTCGCAGAGATCCA
>JAOQAA010000270.1 GCA_025963815.1 Capsulimonas sp. | reverse complement strand
CGCTGGGCGGCGAAGCTGGCCTCGAAAAGATCGAGCGCAACGGTCCCTTCAGCGTGATTGTGACGGACATGGGCATGCCGGGCATGAACGGCGTCCAGTTCCTGACACGCGCCAAGGCTGCCGCCCCCGACACCGTGCGTATGATGCTGACCGGCAACGCCGATCTCAGAACCGCCGTGGAGGCGCTGCATCGCGGCAACATCTTCCGCTATCTGGTGAAGCCAGCGTCGCCGGACAATATGGCCCTCGCCCTGGAAGCCGGCGTGCGCCAGTATCAATTGATCAACGCCGAGCGGGATCTTTTGGAGAAGACCCTCCAGGGCTCCATCCGAGTCATGATGGAGATCCTCGCGGTCGTCAACCCCGAGTCGTTCGGCCGCGTTCTGGCGCTCAAACAGCAGATGCGCATCGTGGCGCAATATCTCAAACTGGAGCCGATGTGGAAGTTCGAGCTCGGCGCGATGCTTAGCCAAATTGGCCTGGTGACCGTCCCCACCTTCGTTGTCAATAAAGCGCAGGCAAAACAGACGCTCACTCCCAACGAACAAAGCCTGATGCACCGCGTCCCGGAAATCAGCAAAAATCTGCTCATCAATATTCCGCGCCTGGAGCCGGTGGCGGAGATGATCTACTACCAGAAAAAGAACTACGACGGCACGGGGTTCCCTAAGGGCGGCTCGGTCGGCCGCGACATTCCCACAGGCGCGCGAATCCTGCGCGTGCTCCAGGATCTGCTCTATCTGGAAGGCGGCGGCCTGCCCCGGATGCAGGCTTTGGGCGCGATGGCGAAACGGCCGGATTGGTACGATGCGGACATCGTCGCGGCTTGCCTGATCTGTCTGAGGCCGGAAGACGAGATCGAAGTACGCCCGCCATCCCGTCCCCTCAAGGTCACGGATCTGAAGCTGGGACAAAAGCTGGCGTCGGACGTTCGCACATGCGACGGAAAGATGCTCATTTCGTCCGGCCACCGAATCTCCGAAACGATGCTGGCGAAAATTCAAAACTTCATGCAGATCAGCGGCATTGAGGAACCAATCGAAATTGAGGTCGAAGTGGAAGAAAAGGCCGCCTAAAATACACCACTCGTCGAGACTGGGCGGCGCTGAACATCTATGCCGCCCACACACGCAATAAGTGCAAGACGACCATTGACAGGAAAACTCGGCCGCGCTATAATGTTATCGATAACAATGTATTGTGCTCGGAGTTGAGTAATCTTATGGGTTTCAATCGAATGACAAGGCGCGAACTGCTTCAGGAAATGCTGCTGCTGGGCGGCGGGTCCGCCCTGGCGATGGCCATACCGGCGCCCGTGTTTGGAAAGCGCGCCGCGCCTCCAAGAGCCAAATCAAGCGCCGAGGATCTCGTGGATTTGGTCAACCCCATGCAAGGGACGAATTCCAATTTTGGCTTTTCGCGCGGCAACACGCTGCCACTGGCGGCTCTTCCCTTCGGCATGACCCACTGGTCGCCGCAAACCCGCCAGGGCGACGGCTGGTTTTTCGATCCCAATCAACATACCTTACAAGGCGTGCGGGCCACACATCAGCCGAGTCCATGGATGGGTGATTACGGCCACTTCACCGTCATGGCCCAAGCCGGCGACGCCGCTCTTGCCCCGGAAGCGCGCGCCTCCGCGTATGAACCTAACGATCTCCAGATCGGGCCACACTCGCTTTCGGTCAAACTCAAGCGCGACGACGTGCGGATCGAGATGGCTCCCACCGAGCGGTGCGCCGCTTTTCGCTTCACGTTTCCAGTGGGCAAGACCGGCCGCGTACTGATCGACGCCCACTCGCATGTGGAGATCGACGCAGTTGCGGGCATCGTCACCGGCTGCTCGCGACTCCATGGCTTCGGCGCTCCCGGAAACTTCGGCTGCTACTTCTATGCCCGTTTCCACTCTCCTGCCGCGCGAGCCTATGTGTTTGGCGACGACCACAAAGCCACGACGGAGCTCATCGTGGACGGCAAAGAGGTTGGCGCGGCGATCGAGTTCGAGGGCAAAACGACCGTCGTGATGACGATCGCCACTTCGTTCATCAGCGTGGAGCAGGCTCAGCGCAATCTTGGCCGCGAGATCGGCGAGCATACATTCGAGACCATCCTGACCGATGCGGCCGAAATTTGGAACAAGACGCTGGGCGTGGCGCAGGTTTCCGGCGGCTCGGAGCGCGACCGCCGAACCTTCTACAGCTGTCTGTACCGGGCGCATCTCTTTCCACGGATGTTCCACGAATACAATGAGGCCGGCGCGCCGATCCACTATAGCCCCTTCGCCGGTGGTAAGCTGCGCGACGGCGTGATGTACACGGACACGGGGCTTTGGGACGGGTACCACACCGTTTATCCCCTGCTGTCACTGCTTCAGCCGGCGCGGCTTGGCGAGATCGTTCAGGGCTTTGTGAACGCTTACCAGGAAGGGGGGTGGCTGCCGCAATGGCCCAATCCCGGCTACCACGGAACCATGGGCGGCACGCACAGCGACGCCGTGATTGCCGATGCGATCACCAAGGAGATCCCCGGATTCGACCGCGCGGCCGCCTACGCCGCCATCCGCAAGAACGCGACGGAAGATCCGAAGGGCTCGACGGAAGGCCGCCATCATCTCGCCGACTATATCCGATTAGGCTACGCGCCGGGGGCAGTCTCCGAGACCCTGGATTATGCGTACGACGACGCCTGCATCGCGCTCGCCGCCGACGCTCTCGGCCACACGGAGGACGCCGCTCTCTTCCACAAGCGCGCGCTCAATTATCAGAATGTCTACGACCCCACGGTCGGATTTATGCGGCCGCGCGGGGCCGACGGCTCCTGGAAAGCGAACTTCGACCAGTACGCCTGGGGCGACGCCTATACTGAGGGAGGCCCATGGCAGTGGACATGGGCCGCGCCCCACGATCCCGCCGGGCTCATGTCCCTGATGGGCGGACGCGACGCCTTTACGCGCAAGCTGGACCGGATGTTCTGGCAGCCGCCGACCTTCCATGTCGGCGGCTACGGCCAGGAGATCCATGAGATGCGGGAGATGGCGGCGGTCCCGTTCGGCCAGTACGCCCAGTCCAATCAGCCCGTGCACCAGGTGCTGCCGCTCTACGCGGCGGCCGGCTCCCCCGCCAAGATGCACTATTGGTCACGGCGCGTCCTGGACGAGCTTTACAGCCCGGAC
>JAOQAA010000261.1 GCA_025963815.1 Capsulimonas sp. | reverse complement strand
GCCCATGGCAGCCAAAAGATGGGCAGTATGGCTTCTGCCGCAAGCTTGACACCGTCTACATACACCTTCTGAAAGGGTACGTGGGCAGCGCTTTTACCCTGCCTCCCGTTGGTCCGCTTCGTCCAATCAAAGCTTACGATGTCTTCACCAAACAGTCGCTTTCGTTTGTAGTTAACCCCGATCGTACTGTCGTGATCAGCGGCATTGATCGGGCGACGAATCCGGCGGACACAATCGTCGCCGTGCGCTTCGACAGCGATGTGATGGCCCATGCCGTGAAGAGGAGCGCTGTGTGAAGCGCTCCTCCCTAGCCTCGCCGCCACGCATGTCAGCGCGGAGATAAACTGGGCCAGCCGGGGGCGGCGACGCTGTCGAAGACGACGGTCGTCGCCACTCCCGCCAGGCCGGAGGAAGCGGTCAATCCCGCTCGGACTTTGCCGCGCAAGGAGCCGGTGGTCGTCCCAATCGGTGTCCATGTCTGTCCATCGGCGGAAACGAAACCAGTGAAGGCGTCGCCGGCGCGCGCTAAGCGCAGCCAATACGGCGCCATCAGACGCCCATAAGTGACGAGCGGCGCCGCAAGAGCCGGCCCCACGGCTGCTGTGACTGCGTCGGCGCCGCTGAATTTGCGCACGATCAGACGTGCGTTCCAGCCCGGCTTTTCCACGCTCCCGCTTGGTTCGGGAGTCAGCAGCAGCGACACCTGGATGGTGCTGGGAGCCGTCGATTCCCGAATCATCAATCCGAACTGGGAGGACTGGGAGCTGACCTGCGGGACAAAACGCGCTGTGATCGCTCCGTTCCCGGTCATCGGGACGCCCGCAAAGCGGCACTGGTCGCTCGCGCCGCTGATCGCGACGCCCGCGCTTTCGAGCGTGAACCGCCGTCCGTCGTAGGACGCCGTTCCGGAGGCGTCGGGAGCGCCAATGTCGCTGGCCGACCACGGTGCGGGAAGGCCGGCGCTCGCGCTGGAAGCCGTCGACTCCGAACTGGACCCTGCCGCGTTCGACGCCGTTACGGAATAGAAATATAACTCACCATATTTCACGTTTTTATCTCGATACGTAGGAGAAGAGAGGCCTTTGGCGATGGTCACAGTGCGGCCTTCGTGGGAAGACCAGCGCTTCACGGCGTAACTCACAGCGCCCACGGAGGCGACCCAGGAGAGAGCGATTTCGCGATCCGTTCCAGCGGCGATGACGCCGGCGGGAGCGGCCGGAGGGGCGAGATGAGGCTTGCTTTGCCCCGTGGCCGCCGGGATCGAGTAGAGGAGCGTGCCAAAACCGGGATGATCCGCTCCCTGCGCCGCCCCTTCAGGACGAACCTTCTCTGCGGCCTGCTGGGTGAACGGCGCGGCGGCGCCCACGCGATGGACGTAGTGATTGTAGATCTGCTCGAACACCGGACGGAGCTTGCCCCGACCCATCGGCGAAATCACGCGATGCGCGTACTTGCCGGTCCAATCAAGATCGGGAGAGAATGGGACGACGCCGTCTAGGTTGTACTTGGCCGTATATTCGAAGCCCTTCAGCAGCCGGTTGTCCGCATACGCATATAGGTCAAGCCCTTGGCTCCAGGCGATCTCGCAGCAGTCGCCTAGGTGCGCGAGGCCGAGTTGGGTGTGACCTTGATCGCGCCCGCTTTCCTGGCACTGGCCCGTGGCGCTAATGTAGTGTGTCAGCCTCCCGTCCCCTGCGCCGTCGATGTAATAGTGCAGCGCACGCTCGAACATCGGGCGATCATTGCAGAAGACGCCGATCGCTATCACCGTCTTGACGGCGGCGGTGTCCCAGTTGCCGTTGGCGAATAGGGCGAAATCTTTCAAGGTTGGATAAATGGCGCTTCGGAACATTCGCTCGCACTGATCGATCTCGGCGGCGGACCACTTGCTGTCGGTATAGCGCAGGATTTCAGCGGCGTTGACCATCTTGAATGGGCCAAGTCCCGCCATCAAGACGGCGTCGGCGCCGCTGACCGTTTTCAAAGATCCAGACCAGGCGTCGATGATCTGTTCGGACTTATCGGCGTAGGAGCGATCGCCGGTGATCGCCCACATCAGCGCGCACTGGTATGCGGCGTTAGCGTCCGTATCGAACTCGCCGAAATGTACGCTCGGATTTCGGCCGATCTCGGAGAACGGTCCGCGCAAGACATAGGATGATTGCGATTCTGGGCTGGCGGCGAAGACCGCAAATCCTTCCGCGATTGGGGATTCATGGGACGCCACGCCGAGCTTCATCCGCTCCAGGTCGGCGCGCGTATGCAGAAGCCCCGGATGTACAAACGGCGGAGCGTCCGCCATGCTCTTTGCCGCGGGCGATGCCAGCGCCAGGCACAGGAGAAGCACGGAGTGAATACTGCGGTGTTGCATATTGCTTATTCTTTCGTCGTGGGAGTGATCCAGACGGCCTGGCCACCGCCGGCGCTGAGGGACGTCTGCAACACGGTTCCGGCGTCCACGGGCATCGTGGCGACGGACACATGGGTGCGTGTGGCTGCGGCGTCACTGTCCGCATAGAGATGGGCGGTGTAGCGCCTGCCCTTCAGCAGAAACTTCAGCGGGATCGACAGCGTGCGCGCCTGACCGTTGGTGATCGCGCCTAGGAACCAATCGCTTCCGCTCCGGCGGGCGACGGCGGCGTATTCGCCGATGCGACCGTCGATGACTTTCGTCTCATCCCAAACCGTGGGGACATGCCGAAAGAACTCGATCTCCGGCTCACCGTGGTAATCCGAGGGTTTGTCATACCAGAACAGCATTTGTAGTGGGCTGTAGCAGACCACCGCCAGAGCGAGCTGCTGCGCGCAAGTCGTCTGCTTCCGATTGGTGTAATAACAGATCGTATAGTCGGCGGGACCGGTGACAAACCGTGTAAACGGGAGCGTGCAGTTGTGCTCTGGCGTGGGCATGTGTTCATTGCCGCGAATGCCTTCGACCGTCATGAGATTGGGATAGGCGCGGCTGTATCCCGTGGGGCGGTATCCATCGTGAAAATTCACCATCAAATGATGCTCCGCCGCCTTCTGGATCGTGCTCGTGATCCAGTCATTCTCCTCCTGAGAACCCACCTGCACAAACCCGATCTTGACGCCTTTGACGCCCCACTTTTCATAGAGCGGGAAGAGAATATTGCGTTGCTTTTCCACCTGACGTCGATCCACATAGAGGATCACTCCAACACTTTTTTCGTTGCCGTATTTCACTACCTCCGCGATATCGAGATTAGGAGCACGGGCCGTTGTCGCATCGCCTGTTTCTACATCTTCCTTGCCGTACCAGTGATCGTCGAAGAGAACATACTGTAGTCCGGCAGTAACGGCGAAGTCGATGATGGCTTTGCCGCCAGTGGTGGTCAGCGTCGTCTCGCGCATCGCTTTGCCCGGCGCAATCCAGGATGTGTCTTTGATCGCCAGCGGCGGATTCAGGTTGAGCAGCAGGTAGTTTCGCTCCAGCAGATCGCCTGGTTTTTGTCCGACGACGAACAATCGCCAGGGCGTAGACGCTCCCGGCGCGAGTGTGACGGAGCCGTCGTCGGTCCCGCCGGTCAGGGTGTTCGAGGTCGCCCCTCCAAGCGTGCTGACCAGAGCGCCAGGGGAACCCGGAAGGCCGGAGAGCAGCATGCGTGGATAGTTTTCATTGTCCGCTTCGGCCAGGCAGGCGTACCGTCCGTCCGGGTACTCCAGCGTCAGCGGCCGTTCGCATTGCGACTGAATGTCCGCGACTGGGACGCGATGGTATTCACCCTCCGTGGAGTGTTCTTCATATCCATATACACCGCTCGGAAAGCGAAACTCTGTCTGTTCCGCTGTGAATGCGATCGTCGCCGCCGATTCCGATTTGGGGAAATTATAGCGGAGCGCTGCACCTTCATCGTAGGCGCGAAACGTCAATCGCATCACGCGCCCCGAGGGGTGTTTTAGGTCCACATCTAATTCCTGATAGTTATCCGGGACCACGCGCCGTTCGCCATAGACCTGAGTCCATTCTCCTCGATGTCGACTGGAAGCTGTCTTGGTTACCTGGAATCCGTTCGTGAAATTTGGGGCGAAGCCTAATCTCGACGAAAGCACCAACGGCTTTCCCAGATAGTCGATCCGATAGGCGGCGGTCCCGCCGCCCAGGGAGAAGCTAATCTTCACGTTTCCATCGGGAGAACGGATCTCCGTGATGGCGTGAGCGGCGGATGCGCAGAGCATCCATAGAAGCGCGATTGGCAGGCGTGTCAAATGTCGACACATCATATTGCTTTTGTGATTGTTTTTCTGGCCGTTCAATGTGTCGCCGCCGTTTTGTCTTCAGACGTTCGAAACACCAGACCTTCGACATGCTCCCCGACAAAGAAGCACGCCATATCTCCAGTCTTGTAAAACCCCGGCTTGCCCGGCATATCGTCCGAGATCATTCGGGCGTTGATCTTGAGGTTCTCGAATACGATGTTCTTGACGCCGCGCGTGTCGTCGTATCCGGTGATGACGGAGAGGTTGGCGTGAGCGCCATTGTAGGTGATATCTTTGAAGAGGACATTCTCAATGCCTCGACCGGGGGCTGTGTTGTACTTTCGGTTGTACATCACACGCAGGTTCACCAACTGACCTTCCCGGAAATCTTCAATACGGATGTTTTCGAACCGGACATCGCGGATCAAGTTGCTGTCTCCGGCGTTGAGGCTCAAACAGCCCTGGTAATCGACCTGTGCTTCATGCTGGTCGAGGATATCGATGTTGGTAAATTGAAGGCCGCTCAGCGTATCTGGATTTTGCGGGTCGCCGTGTGTCCCCACGAGGATTGGGTGCGCGACATCCGCCCACAGCGTCGAGTTCTGGACCGTCAGGTTTTTGACGTCGCCATAGTAACCCCATCGATGCCCATAGATTGCGATGCAATCGTCGGAGTTGCGCATGAACACGCCGTCGATCAACACATTCGAACTGCAAAAGATGTCGATCCCATCGTTGTTTCCCCCGGCGCTGATCGATTTGATATTCTTAAGTGTCACGTTTTGCGAGTTGCCGACCTTGACGCTGTAGTTGGTCGGCGTCACGATCAGCCCATCGACTTCCACGTTTTTAGAATCTTCGATGAGCAGCGGATCCCTCGACCGATACAAAACGCCTCGTCCACGAATATGGACGTTGTCCGCGTTGCGGACAAGAAATTGGCCCCGGATCAGGGCGCCGCCCGCGACGTAGACGGTTTTCCCGCTCGGGACTCGCATGATCCCCAATTGATAGCTACCGGGGCCGTAGTAAATGACGTCGGGATCTTTGGGGTCGGGGCGGCTAGCTTCAATTGGGTTCGCGAAGAGCTGCAGGTTATGGAAGATATCGCCATCTACTTCCACGGAGAGGTTACGCGGCTGCGCAAGTGAGAAGGTAATGGCGTCGCCATGGACTCGGGGCTGGATTCCATAGGAGAGCGGCCGGACGCGGGCGGAGTGGATCCGCCCGCGTCGAGAGGTCACCGAGACATCCACGGATCCAGAGAAATCGAAGCTGGCCAGAGAGGAATCCTGCGGGATCGTCCGCGTGTTGACTACCTGAGCGACCTTTACCGAAGCCACCGAGATCTCGCGCCACGGCTTGCCAGGATTACGAACCTTCACGACAAAATCGTCGCTTCGGGGCATGTCTGGCGTGGCGGGATAAGTCACCAAATCCTGTCCGAAGGCCATGGGAACGCACAGCAGGCACAGCAGAAGCGCCAGGATCGCATGCGAAGTTTTGTAGGCCATTGTCAACCATTCTTTCCGTGGATCTCGAACGAATTCTAATTGTCGATGGCGTGTACGCCCGTCTTGAGATCCAGAGTCCAGTTCTTCGGCTCAGGAAGGCTGAGCTTGCCGCCACCGATCTCCAGGGGCATCCAGAGATAGCGAGAATCCCATTGCGCTTGCGGCTTCCAGAGGTCGCCCATAAAAATCACCGTAGTGGTTTTGGAGCCGACCACTTTCAGGATCATCGTGGACTGTGAGCCGTAGGTGTTGGCGCTGGGCGGCGCAATATCTTTAAACTCTGACCATGGGCCCGCGAGCGAGGTCGCGGTGGCGTATTTGTTTGGATTGGGTTT
>JAOQAA010000218.1 GCA_025963815.1 Capsulimonas sp. | reverse complement strand
GCCAGGGCCTGACGAATAAAGAGCAAGGCGGCATTGTAATCGTCAAGGAGGCGTCATGCCCGATCGAGCACTCGCACGAATATTGATTGTTGACGACGAAACGGCGCAGATGAAAGCGCTCTGTGATACCCTTCGAGACGCAGGCTACGAAACCGTCGGCTGCTCAACCGGCGAAGCCGCGATTGCTGTCTTGAGCGAAGACGGTCCTGCGTTCGATTTGCTCTTGACGGACTTGATGATGCCGGGGATGGACGGCATCACTTTGCTGCAGACAGCCCAGCAAATCGACCGAGACCTCGTCGCGATCATTATGACGGGGGAAGGCACGATCGTGACCGCCGTGGAGGCCATGAAGGCTGGAGCGCTTGATTACATCCTCAAGCCGTTTAAGCTCAGTCTGATCCTCCCAGTGCTTTACCGGGCGCTCGGCGTCCGGCTTCTGCGCATCGAAAAGACGGAGCTGGAGCGGCGCTTGTCCGAGCATGCGAATAAACTCGAGCGGTTAGTGGCTGAGCGGACGATCGAACTCAATGACGCCAACGACCAACTGCGCAGGGCCGCGCAAGTCCAGCAAGCGTTTCTGCGTGACGTCCTGGCCAGTGTCACCGATGGAGGGCTGATCTTATGCCACGGTGTGGACGAACTGCCGCAGCCGCTGCTTGCATTCTGTGAGCCTATCGACCTGTCCGCCGAGACAGCTCTCAGACTGCTGCGGGTTACGACCCGCAGCGCCGCACGCGAGGCTGGGTTCTCCGATGAGCGTATCTACGACCTCGTCACGGCCGCGCACGAAGCCGGGATGAACTCCGTGGTGCATGTGGGCGCGGGTACTGCTCATGTTTCTTTGCGCCGAGGCGACGGTCTAGTGCGGGTTCGTGTGGAGGACACCGGACCAGGGATCACGCTCGAACAGCTTCCGAAAGCAACTCTGCAAAAGGGCTATACGACCGCCGGAACGTTCGGTCATGGCATGAAGATGATGCTATACACGGTTGACCGCGTCTTCCTGCTTACTGGGCCCGACGGCACCACGGTCGTTCTGGAGCAGAATCGCGATGCACCCGATTTCAATACGGATCCGAGATATCTGCCGTAAGATTAAAGACTGAGAGACCAAGTCGCCTTGACGCACTTGGGTTGCAATAAAGAAGACTACTCCTCACATATTTCGCTATAATGGCCTTTGCAAGTCAATCCAAGGAGGCGATATTATGCCCGCACTGCAAAAAACATGTTCCGCGCTGGTCTTGCGTTCCCTTACTGCCCTCTGGGCGTCGTCAAGCGGCGCTCAAACTCTCTCGATCGTGTCTAATGATTTCCATACCGCCGCCTCCAAATAAGAGATGCAATCAGCGCTCCGGCGGCGCGATCTCGAAGAAATACGACCACATCAGGAGCGGGATGACGATTTCGGCAAGTGTGGGCGCGCCGTCGTGCTTGCGCAGTCCGAACTTGCACATCGCAAACACCATGATCGGAACCCAAAAGGGAACGCAGAGCAAATCGTTGAGCGACGTGTGGGCGAAGACGCCATGGACAAACGGCTTGACGCCAAACCGATTGATGAAATACGCGGCGACACCCCCCACCATAATCTCGTACGCAAGAACTCTGTGGACATATGCAAACGGGGCGCAGAGATTCATCTCTGCGCCCCACTCATATTTGTCGTCGCCGTTGATCGTGTCTACGGCGTCACTTGGAACGAGATGGAGCTCGTGGCGGTTCCACCGGGGCTGGTGATCTTGACCGGTCCCGTGGTCGCGCCCTGGGGAACGGTGGTGTAGATCAGGGTGGGGGAGGCGACCGTGAACTGCGCGGGCTTGCCGTTGAAGAGGAAGCTGGTGACGCCGGTGAAGTTTGCGCCGGTGAGCGAGACCGCCGCGCCGACATGGCCGGAGCCGGGATGGATGCCGGTCATGGTCGGCGCCGGCGCGACGGTGAATGTTCCCTTTGTGGACGTCCCATTCGGCGTCGTGACGACGATATTGCCGGTGGACGCGGCGCCCGCCGGGACGACGGCGGTGATGCGGTTATCGTTGAGGACGCTGAAGGACGCCGGCGCGCCGTTGATAGTCACGCTGGTTGCGGTCTCGAAGTTCGTTCCCAGGATTACGATCGTTACTCCCTTACCCGCCGTCGTATTGAAGCGGTCGATCGCAGGAATATTCACGTCCAGAACGAAGACGGAGCCGGCGCCGGATTGGGAGCCTGACTGTGCGGTTCCATAAAAATTGCCGTCCGGACCGAAGGTCAGTCCCGTGGAAACTCTGGCGCCGATCCATCCGTCAACGGCGTACAGCAGCGATGGTCCGCCGCTTGTAACCCGGTACAGAGTTCCGTAGCCTTGTGGGCCACCGCTGGTCGTGGCTCCATAGAGCACGCCGTTCGGTCCGGACGTGAGCGGACTGTAGGGGTGGCCGCCGGTCGATGCGGTGAAGCTGAAGATGTTCGAGACAACGCCCGCCGTCGAGACTTTGTACACCGTTCCTAGTCCCGCCGCGCCGCCGGCTGAGGCCGTTCCAAACAGATTGCCATCGTGGCCGAAGACCAGTCCCTGGCGCGGGCTCGCGCCCTGCGCGGCGGTGAGAGCGCGTGTCCAGAGGACCGCGCCCGCAGGCGTCAGCGCGAATACCGTTCCCTGATCATTGACGCCGCCTTGCAGCGTTGTTCCGTAAAGCGTTCCATTTGCGCCTTGCGTGAGGGTGCAGTATGGATGCAGGCCGGTCGCCGCCGAGGTGAATTCCAGCAGGATCGTGAATACCCCGTTGGGTGTGATCTTGAAAACATTTCCGCCGCCTGACGCACCGCCGCTGCTCATCGTCCCGTAGAGGTTCCCGTCGAGCCCGACAATCAAGGCTGCTCGGGGGCCATAGCCGTGCGCGCTGTCCAGCTTGTAGATCGACGTCACTTTGGTGAGGGCGGGAGCGACCGGGAGATTGAACTTGTAGATCGATCCGTAGTGGGTCGTTCCATAGAACGTTCCGTCCGCCGTCTGCGTTAATCCACCAACTGGGTTAACGCCGACAAGCGGATCCAGCCCGAAGTGATAGAGGACCGTCTCCGCGCCATCCAGCGATTGGCGGAAGATCGTTCCCTTATCGTATTTGCCGCCGGTATAAGTGACCCCATAGAAATTCCCGTCCAAGCCCCGCAGCAGGGGCGCCAGGGGAGTCGTTCCATCTTTGTCAAAACTGACCACCGTCGTCTTCGCGCCGCCGGTCGTGAACTTGAAAATGGAGCCCCGGCCGGGATATGGAGTGTCCTTAAAGCTGCCGTAGAAGACGCCGCTGGCGCTCTGGAAAAAGTCATTGACCGTCGAGTAATCCCCATTGTTGTTAGTGAACGTGTAGATCGGCGTCACCGTCGCCGCGCCAGGAGAGAATTTGTAGATGTTGTTGGTCGTTGCGCCGTAAAGGAATCCATCGGCTGCGGCGGTGAGGGAGTTTACTGGAAACGGTCCGTCCGCGCCTCCAGGGAAGTTGTAGACAATGCTCCACACGTCGTTCGCGACTTTGAAGATCACTCCTCGCGAAGCAAATTTATCCACGGTTGCGACGCCATAGATGTTTCCATCTTTCCCCAGGGTCAACGGGCTTTGATACAAGCGCACATTACTCGGTGTTGGCTGGATATCTGGGATATCGATAACAGAGTAGTCCCCAGCCGCGGAGAATTTCACAATCGTCCCATCGCCATTGGAGCCGCCAGTCGCCATCCTGAGGTAAAAACGGTTGTCGCTGGGTCGGAAGACCGGCGGCCCAATCGGTCCGGAGCCCATGGCGTCGGTGAATTCCAGAATGAACGTCATGGAGCCATCGGCGGACAATCGGTAGACGCCAGATTTGGCCGTCGGGTCGCCGGCGTAAGCCAATCCATAAAGATGACCATCGGCGCTGTTTAAGACCAGGCCTGGGCCCGGACTGCTTGCGCCTTTCTTGGAGTGATCGTAGGCGTAAATGACGCTGAGTTCGCCCGAGGGCGCGATCTTGACGATGTCGCCATAGCCGGTGTTTCCCCCCTCACCTGTGTAACCCCCAGCGATTGTGTAAATGGAGCCGTCGGAACCGAGCGTCAGAGGCCCATTCGGGTTGACGGGGTACGTGGCGCTCGGCAAGTCGTCCGCCATAATCTCGCCACAGGAAAATGTCTCGAAGCGACCGGTGGGAGAGATGCTAAAGATCGTGCCTTTGTCGTAACGCCCGCCATATTCCGTTGTCCCATAGATCGTTCCGTCGGGCTTCTGAACCATCCGCATGTCAGGATTTGCCCCCACGACGTACGACTGGAAGGGATGAACCAAACTGGCGCTCTGTGCGTTTGCGGGCGAGACCGTGATTGTGGAAAGACCCGTGGCGGCTAGAACGAGACTGGCCTTGAGAACTGATCGGCGTCGGTCGTTTGAGAATACGGACATGAGAATTCCTTGATGGAAGAATAGCGCCGTTCAGGCGCTCCGGCGAAACGAGGAGTAGGGGAAGTCTAATAAGACTCAGAGACCGTGTTAAATTTACTGCAATGATTTTACCCCGAGGAGCACAGTAAAGTTGCGAACGCCCTCGTAATGAGAGCTCATGTTACGCAAACTTTATGCCCGGCGGCTAAAGTCGCGGCTAGAAGTGCACGATGTGCCCCTCCGGGCACTCCAGAAACATAGTCGAATAGCTTTCTGGGGTCTACGGAGGTCGGACGCCCTATGGGCGTCGTGCTTTTCTAGCCGCGCCACCCAGGGGGTACCCGGTCACCGGGCGCATTGTGCGTAACATGAGTTAGAGAATTCGTCAGGCCGCTTTGCTCATTTCCGCGAGCGTTTGGAGGCTTTGGCGGATTTCTTCCGTGATCTGCTGTTTGCTAAGTCCATCCGTCAGGATGGGCTCGCCGAAGCGAACGTCCACACGCTGGCCGGGACGCCAGCTGTTGCAGCCGGTAACGTAGGCGGGGAGGACGGGAATTCGGTGACTGCGCGCGATGTGGGCGGCGCCGGTTTGCAGGGGGCGGTCGGCTTGGAACTCGTGGAAGACGTTGCCTTCCGGGAAGATGAGCAGCGGCTCACGCCGCGCGATGATCCGCGCGACCGATTTGAGAAAGTCCCGTCGGCATGCGCCATTTTTCAGATCGATGGGTACATAACCGCCCGCCTCCATCTGGCCCCGTGTCAGCGGCTGCCGGACGTTCTCTTGTAAAAAGCGCATTGGCCTAGACGTGTACCATTGATCCCGGCCGTATTTCGCGACGATGTGAATCCATTGCCGCGTGTGCTCATGGACGATCCGCTCGAAAACAAAGCCGTCGATGGAGTGGTTGAAACGCCGCATCGGCTTCCAGGTGAATATCTTCAGCAGAGAGTCCTGGGAACGAACGTGGTTGCAGACGAGAATATAGCTGCGGCCCTGCATCTCCAGAAGATGCTCGGCGCCCTCAGTGTGAACATCGAAGAGACGTACGCGCTTTCGTGTATAACCGAACATCAGATATTTGAGCGCGACAAGAGCCCAAATCCGTCCGATAAGCCGCATGGTAGTACTGATCATAGTGCTTGACTTAACATGTGCTCGTAAAACGTTTTCACTGATTGCAGAAAACGGTTTCAGAGACTACTGCATTATATACGACAATTGTCGGATTGTCGAATGTAAAAACAGAGACCAGTCAATCCACGCTCTCCAGATTTCCTAAAGACCTGCCGTATAATAAAATGCCGGGCCGCTTTCACCGTAAGCGCGGTATCGAAAGGCAGTCTCTCTGTGTTCACGCTCTTGTCCGCCATCGCTTTCTTGCTTTGCCTCTCCGCTCCTGCTCGCGCCGGCAGCGATCCCAGTATCACGGTCAAGCCCATTCCCGCCGGGGCCGGCGTTTGGCTCGTGGCGCAGTCCGCGAACATCACTCATTTTACGGTCACGGTCACGGTCAACGTCGCCGGCGACAACCTGGCCCTGTCACGCAAGCTCCCGGTGACCCTGGATTCCGGCGGAAAGCGTTCGATCCATGTACTGTACTTGAAGGCGCAAGACGCCAGCCGCGCATGGAGATATCAATTTGTGTTCCAGGCGCACGCGGGCGAGCGCCGCAGGGGCGAGCCGAAGCCGTACGTGTACGCGCTGCCGTACGCCAATTCCAATTATCGGGTATCGCAGGGAAATTTAGGGACGTTCAGCCACTTTCAAGGGTCTCAGTGCGAGTACGCCATCGACTGGGTGATGCCCGTCGGCACAGTCGTGCGCGCAGCGCGGGGCGGAACGGTGGTCGCGGTGCGCTCTGATTCCAACCGAGGCGGGCCGGATCCATCGTTCGCCAATGATGGGAATTACGTGATCGTCAAACACGGTGACGGAACTTTTGGTGAGTACTGTCATCTGAAGCTTCACGGAAACCTCGTCGCGCTCGGCCAGCGC
>JAOQAA010000189.1 GCA_025963815.1 Capsulimonas sp. | reverse complement strand
GTCCACAAGCACGGGAACCTGACGCTGCGCGATACTGCCGATCACGCCCTCGCCGAGGCCGATATTGGCGTCGCGTTTCTCATCGGGATTCCATTCGAAGCCCCGGACAATGCGCGCGGAGAACCGTCCCGTGTCCACGTCGCACAGGTAGATACGGCATCGGTCGAACTTGACAACGTCGACGATGTTATCCGCGACCTGATTCAGCACCTGATCGAGGTCAAGAGTCGAAGTGATCGTCTCCGTCAAATCCGACAGCGTGGACAGTTCCTGGATCTTATTATTGAGGTTTTTGTAAAGTTTGGCGTTGTTGATCGCGAGAGAGGCGTGAGTGGCGAAGATGCTAAACAGACGCAAGTCGTCGTCATTGAATGTCGACGTTGGCAAGTTGCGGCGGATACACAGCACGCCCTGCACCTCGCCCTGCTCGTCCTTCATCGGCATGCAGATCGACGAAGCGACGCCCAGCTGCTTTGTGAGATGCTGGTTCTTGAGCTCTGGAACATCGTCCAGAGAATTCATGCGCAGCGGCTGGCCCGTGGCGGCGACATATCCGGCGATCCCGCTGCCGATGAGGATGCGGGTGTTTTCGACAACGCTGGTTGTCAGGCCGTAGGAGGCGACGATCGTCATCATCCCGCTTTCCGGCTCCTTGAGCATCAGGGAGCAGGCCTGCGCATCCATGACTGAGGCGGCCTTCTCCGTGATCAAGTCCATCAGGCGGTTGATGTCCTGTTCGTCCGTGGCCTGACCGATTTCGTAAACGGCTTCGACTTCGCGGATACGCCGCTCCAGCTGGGTGCGCGCGGCGGAGACTTGCTCCTGCCAGTATGACTGGCGCAGGCCGAGCAGCACAAACGGCGTCAAGGCGGAAATGAAAACATCCCAGCGCTCCACATCCGCGCCGTCAGGGAGCCGAAAAGACCAGGCTCCGAGATGGATGCCGTCGGACAGTAAAATTCGGCAAGTTCCCTGATCACAATCGCTTGCGGAGTCATCAAGGGTTGTGCGCCGAGCGAGAAAATCGCGTGTCTGGCTTTCCAGCGCCTCGTCGGCGTCGCCAGCGACGCGGGTGAGCTGGTCGGCGGCTCCGACAACAAAGATCGCGCTTTTTTCGGCCCCAAGGGCGTCGTGGGCAAGGGTGTTGAGCTGCTGCAGGACCGGGCCTTCGCGCTCAAAGGCACGCGCCGCCTGCAGAAGCAGGGCGCTCAAATCTTGATAGGCCGGAGGGTATTGCATCATATCGAACTCACAGGGCCATTATCCGGTACTTTATGCGCAATGTCAAGGTGAATCAGGTTTGCTGGGGCAGGCATGCGGGAACAATTTCATCAGAAATCAATGCGAGGAACAACCCATGGCCACCACTCAAGAAATTCAGCACGGCGAATCCTACGACAAGCACAAGCCCACGGTCGAACTGGATCCCAATGATAAACAGTTCGGCGCCGCCGTCGCGGCGCAGACGGAGACCCTGGAGGAAGCTGAGATCGATATGCGCAACGGACTGCGTGGCGCGCCCGGCCGTCGCCCGGCGCCCGAGGATTTCGAAGATCTCTTAACGCCGGAAGGCAACAGTGGCGATATCGTGGGATCAGACATCTCCGACAGCCCGTTTGCGATCGGTGAGACCGCCAGCGTCCATATCCCCGACCGGCGATTTTAATCGATTTGTAATCTTCGAAATGAACTTTTGATGCGTCTCCTCTGTTATCACTATTAAGAAAAGTCACTGTTACACAGTATTGGCGAGGAGACGCAGTCATTATGAGAAGCTTTAAGTCCGTGGGAATGATCGTTGCTTTGGGGGCGCTGTTCGCCGTGACCGTGGCGGGGCTGGCGGCTGTGAAGCACGCGCCTAAGCCCGCATCGGCTTCGGCAAAGGGTTTCGATCCTAAGTTTGCGAAGACCGACGCCCAGTGGAAAAAGGTCCTGACTCCTGAGCAGTACGATGTGACGCGCCATGCGGGCACGGAAGCGCCGTATTCGGGCAAGTACTGGAACAACCACGATAAGGGAACGTACAAGTGCGTGGACTGCGGCTATACGCTCTTCAGTTCGGAGACAAAGTTCGAATCGGGGACGGGCTGGCCCAGCTTCTGGGCGCCGATGGATAAGGCGCACGTGAAGGAAATCACGGACAATTCTCTGATGATGTCGCGCACGGAAGTTGTCTGCGCGCGCTGCGGCGCGCACCTGGGACATGTGTTCGACGATGGCCCGGCGCCAACACATCTGCGCTACTGTATGAATTCCGCGGCGCTCGCGTTTGAGAAGGGGAAGTAGCTTGCATCTTGCGTGAGGGCCTCTGAATATGCTATAATAACAGCAGAGTTTCAGATTATTCACTTCTGAAAGAGCGGGCGACAGCCCGCTCTTTCGTCTTGTTAGGGACAAACCCATAATTGGGCGGCGCGCCCTTGGCGCCGTGGGATAGTTCGGAAGATGGTGGGAGGCTTATGAACGGCGATTTTATTGAAGCCCTGCGGCAAATCGAGAAGGAAAAAGAGATTCCTTTCGCCACCCTGCTGAAGACCCTTGAGGTCGCGCTGGGGAAGGCATATAAGAAGCACTACGGAATCTCGGGCGACGTCAACGTCCATATCGATACGACTAAGAACTCATTTAAGTTTTCGTGCGAGAAGCTGGTTATCGAGCCTGTCGGCAACGAGCATGCGGAGATGTCGCTGGAGACGGCCCGCAAGATCAATCCGAACGCCGAGTACGGCGACATGATCGCGGTGGAAGTGACGCCCGAGAACTTCGGACGGATCGCGGCCCAAACGGCGCGTCAGGTCATGATGCAGGAGTTCCGCGAGACGGAGCGCGAGAAGGTGTTCGACGAGTTCAACGCCAAGATCGGCGAAGTCGCGACGGGGATCGTACAGCGTCACGAAGGCGGAAACGTCTACATCAATATCGGCAAGCTCGAAGCATTGCTGCCCCAGCAGGAGCAGGTGGCTGGCGTGCCATATCGCTTTATCGATCGTATCAAGGTATACTTGCTGGAAGTCCGCCGGTCGTCCAGGGGGCCTCAGGTGATCGTTTCACGGTCCCACCCGAGCCTGATTCGTCGGCTGTTCGAGCTGGAAGTGCCGGAGATTGCGGACGGGTCCGTGCAGATCAAAAGCGTCGCCCGTGAAGCAGGTGCGCGCTCCAAGATCGCCGTGGCCTGTGAAGACGACAAGATCGATCCGGTCGGCGCGTGCGTCGGCCACCGGGGCGCCCGCGTCCAGGCGGTCGTTTCCGAGCTGTACGACGAAAAGATCGACATCGTGCGCTGGAGCGCCAACGTGTCGCAGTTCGTTGCGGAAAGCCTGTCTCCCGCGAAGAGCGTGAACGTCAAGGTCAACGAGGAAAAGAAGTCCTGCTTCGTCCTCGTCCCCGACAACATGCTGTCGCTGGCGATCGGCAAATCCGGACAGAACGTGCGACTCGCGGCGCGTCTGACGGGCTGGAGAATCGATATCCGGTCCGAGTCGCAGGAAGCGAAGGCCGTCTTCGCCAAGGCCGCTGAGGAAGTGGCTGAGGAAGAGCGGCAGGCCGAGGCGGAGCGGGCTAATCCAAGCCCGGTGAAAGCCGCCGTGGCGACTGCTCCCGTGGTGGATGAGAACGCCGTGGAGTATGATGAGGAAGTCGTCATCACCGCCGACATGCTGAAGGCGTTCGACGACGAGGATTAAGGCTTCGCGCCCTTGTCCCAAATCAGGGCAGGGGACCGAGAGAAAACCGACATGAAACAGCGCCACGTCCCGCTTCGAACCTGTGTCGTCTGCCGTGAAACGTCCGCCAAGCGGACACTGCTCCGCGTCGTGCGCGAGCCCGGCGACGATGGCGTCGTCCGTTTCGACGCGGACGGCAAGGCGAACGGGCGCGGCGCGTATGTTTGCGCGTCGGACGATTGTATCGACAAGGCCATCAAGCAGAAGCGCTTCGAGCGCTCGCTGAGTGTGAAGGCCGTATCCGAAACTCTGGCCGCCGACCTCAAGGCGGCGGCCGCAAACGCTCATTCTGCAGGAGTGAATGCGTGATGATTTAAAATAAAAGAGCTGCAAC
>JAOQAA010000534.1 GCA_025963815.1 Capsulimonas sp. | reverse complement strand
ACATGGTATAATTAGTGCAAGAACGCTGGGGAACATGCATCTCGCGTGCTCCCCAGCCTCGATTCGTCATTACGTCCATCTCTTTTTGACATAATCCCCGTTCCCGAATTCTGATCCAAAATTCTTTCAAATGGTCTGCCCATCCGATGGGATACGACCGACTGTAGAGGCATATGCGAACCACCATGGCACACGAGGACATCGAATCCGGCGCCGCCCGACCGGAAAAAGACAACGGCGCCCCCCCGCCGTCCCAGAACAATGACGGAGATGCGCCCGCGCCTTTGATCCGATCCGGAGTTTTGGAAATTCTGCCGGATGGCTGGGGCTTCCTTCGCCAAAACAACTTCGATCCGAACTCCCAGGATATCTATGTGGCGCAGGCCCAGATCAAGCGGTTCGGCCTGAAGACCGGCGATACGGTCTCTGGACAAGTTCGCCCGCCCAAGGATACCGAGAAGTATTACGGCCTTTTGCGCGTTGAATCCGTAAACGGTGTTTCTCCCGATCAAGCCCGTAACCGCGTCAATTACGACGAACTCATTCCGATCTATCCCAACGATCGTTTAGTGCTTGAAACGGATGCGAAGAACCTCACCGCCCGAGTCATCGATCTGATCGCTCCGATCGGTAAGGGCCAGCGCGCGATCATTGTCGCGCCGCCCAAGGCCGGTAAGACCACCATTCTCAAATCCATCGCGAACTCCATCACTCAGAACCACCCGGAAGTCGTACTGATGGTGCTGCTGATCGATGAGCGCCCGGAAGAAGTGACGGACATCCGTCGCTCCGTGAACGGCGAAGTCGTCTCCTCCACCTTCGATGAACTGCCTGAGAACCACATGCGTGTGGCGGACATGGTTCTGGAGAAGGCGAAGCGTCTGGTCGAGTCCGGCAAGGATGTCGTAGTGCTTCTGGATAGCCTGACACGCCTGTCGCGCGCCTCGAACCTGACAGTCACGCCGTCCGGCCGTACGCTCCAGGGCGGTCTGGACCCGGCGGCGATTTACCGGCCGAAACGATTTTTCGGCACCGCCCGTAATATAGAGAATGGCGGCAGCCTGACGATTATCGCCACGGCGCTGGTCGAGACCGGCTCGCGCATGGATGACATTATTTTCGAAGAGTTCAAGGGAACCGGCAACTCCGAATTGAAGCTCGATCGAGAGATCGCCAATCGGCGTATCTTCCCGGCCATCAATGTCAAGGAATCCAGCACCCGCAAGGAAGAGCTGCTCTACGACGATGAGAGTTTGAAGGCCGTTTACCAATTGCACCGCGTTCTGGCGGGACTGGGTACGGTGGAAGCGACGGAGCTGTTGATCGACCGCTTGAACAACAGTAAGAGCAATAAAGAATTCCTGCGCACGGTCAGCAAGACGGGACGACGTGACGACTGACGCGTTGGCGCGGCGCCGGCCCTTATTTAGGAAGCGAGGCATCGGTTGGCAAGCGACTTCGATAAACTGTTTGGTGATGATTGGCGGCCGCAAGATCCGGAACCGGAAGGCTCACTGGGGGGGCGCATGGGCGGCGAAGGCAATCCCTTAACGCCGGACTCCTTTGAAGGATCGCCGGAAAACGGGTTTTCTTCCGAGACAGAGAACCGTACGCCGCGGTCTCTCAATGAAAAAGAGATCAAAGTGGTGAACGTCTACGTTCACCAGGAGCAGGGCTCCCCCGCGCAGCATTTTGTACTATTGCGCGACAACAAAGGCCGCCGTGTTCCGATCTGGGTCGGCCAGTTCGAAGCCTGGGCGATCATGATGGCGCTGGAGGGCGAAGCGCCCGACCGGCCAATGACGCACGATCTCATTAAGCTGGCCTTAGAACGCCTGGATGTGAAGATCGAACGCATCACGATCGACGATCTCTGGAACGACACGTTTTACGCGAAGATCAATGTCGTGCGCGCCGACGGCAGCACGCTGGACATCGACGCTCGCCCCTCCGACGCCATCGCCGTCGCGGTCCGCGCCCACGCGCCGATCTATATGGCGGAAGCCGTACTCGAAGCGACGGTGCGGCCGGATTAAATTGAGACGGAAAGACGCCATCGCTGCTCAGCGATGGCGTTTTTTGTTTTTACGAATCGCCTTCCTCCGTTTGACACAAATATTTCCCTCCGGTATAATATTCCCATCAAGTCCCGCGCCCTGCACACGTCACGATGAACAAAACATCCCCCCTGAGCCTTGTCCTCCTGCTGTCTTTCGCCGCCTCCGTCTGCCAGGCGAGCACGGTCACTAAACGGCTGGCTCCGGGCGTGACGCTGACGCAGGAAATCGACACGAAAACTCCCCTCGTCATCAATGTGGTCTCGGTCGATCTCACGGTGGCGAGCGTGCATCCCGAAGTCGCGATCGGGCAGGATAAGATCGCTGGCTCGGACGTGACCAAGGGGCGTGAGGATGTCGCGCAGATCGCCAAGCGGCATCGGGCGCTGGTGGCCGTGAATGGCGATTATTTCCCTTACACGGGAGATCCGCTTGGGGTTGGTATCCGCAATGGGGAGATCTTCTCAGAGCCGTGGACAGGGAACGCGAAGGGCGGGCCGCGCGCGGCGATGGGCATTACCGACGACGGTAAGCGGGCGCTCTTCGATATTTTAGGGTTTCTCGGCGATCTTCAAGCGGCCGATGGGCAGCGTGTGGTGATCCGTGGGATCAATCGCACCGCCGGGCCGGGTGAAATCGTTGTGTACAGCAGCATCTATGGCGATGCGACGGCGAACAAGCCTGGCGGAACCGATATCGTGCTGTCGGGAGTCAATCTGCCGCTGCGCGCCAACAAGATGGTGCAGGGTAAAGTGGAAGCCGTGCTGGCGTCAAGCAATGGCGTGACGCCGATCCCGGCGAATGGCGTTGTGCTTGCCGGCGCGCCGGGGGCCGGATCGAATTTCCTGTCGGCGCACTTGCATGCGGGAGATACCGTGGGGTTCGTGCTGGGGGTAGGGGCGCCGAACACAATCGCCTCTTCCGTGCAAGTGGCGAATCTGCCGCGTGAAGGCGACCTGCCGTCACGGGCGGGAGCCGGGATCGATCGTAAGGCGTTTCTTTGGGGGCGTATCTCCCACGCGATTGGCGGCGGGCCGCGCCTGCTGGTCGGCGGTCAAGTCAGTGTGGACGGCGCTGCGGAAGGGTTCGATTCGAACTTCACCGACAGCACGCATCCCAGAACCGCCGTAGGCACGAACGCTGAGGGTAATCGTCTTTACATTGTTACGGTCGATGGGCGTCAAACCATTTCCAAAGGCGTTTCCCTGGCCGCCATGGCGGCGATCATGAAGCGATACGGGGCCTCGGAAGCGATCAATCTCGATGGCGGCGGCTCGACATCGATGGCGGTTGGGGGTATAACGATCAGCAGTCCGGGTGGCGTGGGGGACGAGCGCCCCGTAGCGGACATGCTCTTGATCGGCAGTGATAAACCTTACATCCAAACGGCGCCGGAGCAGCCGATGCTGCCGGTTATGGAAATCCAACCGGAAAATGTCGTGGGGATGCCTCCGGCGGCGTTTGTGCGCGGTCCACAGGTTGTCGCGGCCGCCTCGACGCTTCCCATCGGCGGCGTTACGACGCTGAAGATTTTGGATGGCGCTAAGACGATCAAAGGCGACGCCGCAGAAGTGATTTGGCAGGGACCGGCGTCCGGAGGCGCGGGCTTCGTTGATCAGAGCGGTGGATTTGTGGCGCTCGCGGCTGGAGCCGCAAAGATCACCGCGCTTTACAAAGGCCAGCTTTATTCGGCCACGATTACCGTCAGCCCGCCGGTCGTGCCGGTGACCGATATTTACGCCGTGCGTGCTCGTATTGCAGCCGATCCGGCGAGCCCGACGCGGCGGAGCGTGCTGTCGGTGCAGATTTTGAATGGGGCTCAGAAGCCGGGACAGGCGATGCCTGTCCACATCGAGGTGACCGGAGGTAAAGCCGATCGCGTGGATGCGCCGACGGACGCCGACGGCGGCGTGACATTCCGCGTCAACTGGGACAGTGCGGCCGGCGGACTTGTGACGGTGTCGTCGGGAACGCTGGCGTCGGTAACGATAGGACAGCCAAAATAATGGAAATCGAAGAGAAGATCGAAAAAATAGAGAAAGTGGAGAAGGCGGAGAAGCCCGATCTTCTGACACTCAAAGACATACGCCACGATAGCCGAGTGCGCACGTATATCACACGCGCCAACGAACAGATGCAGGCGATTGGCTATACAGAGCATGGGCACCGGCATGCCGGTATCGTCTCGACCATCGCGCGCAGCATCCTGACAAATTTGGGCCGTGAAGAACGGGATGCGGAGCTTGCGGCTATTGCTGGCTATCTCCATGACATGGGATGCGTCGTCAATCGTATCGGCCACGTCGAAGCGGGAGCGCTGATCGCCTATACGATCCTGACACAGATGGGGATGTCGGCGGGAGAGATCGCAACGGTGATCGGAGCGATCGGCAACCATGAGGAGCCGAACGGCGTGCCGATTTCGGCAGTCTCGGCGGCGGTGATTATCGCGGACAAATCCGACGTGCACTTCTCACGCGTTCAGGTCAGCGATCCGATCAAGTTCGATATCCACGACCGCGTCAATTACGCCGTCCAGAAGTCTTATCTGCGCGTGGACGCGGCCACGAAGTCCATCATCCTGGAGCTGACGATCGATACGCAGCACGCTTCGGTCACGGAGTATTTTGAGATTTTCGTGCTCCGTATGGTATTATGCCACCGAGCGGCGGACTTCCTGGGATGCAAGTTCCATCTGAATGTGAACGGCGTCAACCTTTAATTGCTGTGACCTTGCCAGTTTCTGGTAGAACTGCGAGCATTATCATGAATACATCTGGGTATAATCCGGACATGGAAGATGATGAGGAACTGACGGACGAGACAGTGATGCTGACCCGCGCGCAATGGGAGGACCTCATGAAGTCCATCCAGAGCTTGTCGCAGGCGAACGCGAGACTCGTGGAGACGATCGCGTTTCTTCTGAAGCAAAACCTTGCGCGCGGCGCCGC